>JBFJWU010000154.1:0-7748 GCA_041623475.1 bacterium
ATATCCATGTCGCCGTCATTGTCCGCATCAAACGCGACGGATGCCCAACAGGCCGTATTGACAGCCGGCGTAATGCGGGTTGAATCATCAACCCACGCAGTACCGTCATAGCGCATCAAGGCGCTGTTTGTGCTGGAACCACACAGGAACGCAAGGGCTTCGTCGTCGGCTGGATCTCTGAACGTGCTGACGTCTGACCAGTTGCCGATTGTCGCGGCCGTCAGGCCCGACCGGAATTGCGGTGGGGTGTCGGCGATGATTGTAAATTTCAGGCGGTCTTCGCTGACGTACCAGAACGCCCCGACCGGATACGTTACGGCCAGTTCGTACTCGCCGGCAGGGATCCCGGTTGGGGAATAGAATTTCACAGCGTTCGCCGAGTTGACAACGGTGGCAACCGCATCGATCGGCCCTGCATCCGTCAGGATGACAGGGACCAGTCCCGGCTTGGTCAGGTTAGACCCGTACAGCCAGTGCCAGGATCCCATCGTGTCACTCGCGTATGCCGGGTCGACGTTAGTGAGGGACACGTGCCCGGTACTGCCGATTTTCTGGATTTGCGATGTGGTTGATGTCAGGTTGCCGGCGGCATCTTTGGCGTACGCGGTGATGGTCAGGGTGTCACCCACAGACACGAACTGGTCCATTTGCTGGTACCAGCGCCAGGGGTTGGCACCGTGGACGTTGTTGGTCAATTGTTGTGATGCGGCACCAAACCCGAATCCGTCCCAATAGCCGCTGCCGTTGAATACGCTGGTGCTGACCCAGGTGATCGGGGTCGGTGCCGGTTCGTTGTCGATGGCTGTCCCGACAAACAGTTCGGGGATAGCCGTGACTGCCTGGTTCGGGAACGGTGACAGTATCGAAATGTCCGGATTCGTCTGGTCCAGTGCGACTGTGATTGGGTGCGGGGCGCTCGTGTTCCACAGGCTGTCGCGGAATTGGACAGCGACCGTCTTGTCGGCGTCGCCAGCGGTCAAGATGACGGTTGGTTGGGTCACAAATGCCTGCCAGGCGGTGCTGCTGGCGATGTCACCGCTAAATCGCATTTCTATAGGCGGGTGGATATCGTGGGCGTGCAGTTGCAATTGCAGGCTTGTCGTATTAATTGCATCGACCGCGCTGATCGTCGACAATCCGGCGGACAAGGTTGGCACCGTCACATCGCCGGCACCAATTGCCAGGGACCCGTCCAGATCGAATCCCCAACAGCTCATGCGGGGGCCCTGGAGACCACAGGTAAACACGTTGCCTGTACTGATTGCCGTCCAGGTGTTGCTACGCGTGTCTTCCTGGACAGGCAACAATTGGTCGGTGGTGACAATTGAGCCCAGTTTGCCGCTGGTATCAGAGCCCCAGCACCAGCCGGTATTGTCGTTTCGCACTCCACACGTATAGAAAGAACCACTCGAGACGCGGTCCCAGTCTTCGTCACCATATCCTGACAAGACCGGTTGCATCCTGTTGGTCAGGTCGCCGAGGCCCAACTGACCGTTGGTGTTAATCCCCCAGCAATACAGCGAACCGTTTGTCCGGGTCGCACAGGAATGGCTGAATCCGATGCTCACAGACTTCCAGTTGCTTGCTGACAATGCTTCCTGGACCGGACTGCCAACATTGGCTGCAGGCGCGCCATTACCAATCTCGCCAGCGCCGTCCTGTCCCCAGCACCAAAGCGTTTGGTCTGTCTTGATCGCACAGGTATGTGAATCGCCCGCAGACACCTGCGCCCAGTCATTGGCGGAACTTGATTCCTGCACCGGGGTCAGTCGCTGCGTAAAGCCGCCGTCTCCCAACTGGCCGACAATACCCTGGCCCCAGCACCACAGGGTGCCGTCGGTTTTGATGGCGCACGTGTGGGCGCCTCCCGCGCTGACCTCGCGCCAGTCCATAGCTGACGTGAACTCCTGAGTCGGAATCTGGCGGGACAGTGTGTTGTTGTCACCCAGGCGACCGTTGGAGCCAAAGCCCCAGCACCACAGGGTGCCGTCGGTCTTGACACCACACGTGTGCGACGCACCGGCGTCCACGTTAGCCCAGTCTTTCGCCTGGTACCATTCCTCGACCGGCAGGCCGCGATCCAGGGTGTCGTTCAAGCCCAGTTGACCGTTCGTCCCCTTGCCCCAGCACCAGAGCGATTGATCGTTTCGAATACCGCAGCCATGGCGATCGCCCGTAGAGATCTGGAGCCAGTCATCAATATCGGTCGCGGCCTCGATCGGTGTGTCGATTTGGATTTGGTATCCGTCGCCCAACTGGTCCGAACCGTCCTCGCCCCAACACCACAGGGATCCGTCGCGGTGGCTGGCGCACGTAAACCGCTCACCGGCGTGTACGCTGGTCCAATGGCTGGCCTGGAATGCCTCCTGCGTCGGCGAGCTGACATTGACTCCGGCGCCCAGGTTGCCAACCTGGGCGTAAATATTGTCGCCCCAACAATAAACAGATCCGTTGCTGCGCACGCCGCAATTGGTGCGGTCCCCGGCAGAAAGGTCTATCCAGTCTGAGTACCCTGCAGCTTCCTGAACAGGTGTATTTTGCTGGGCAAGGGGGGGGCCATTCCCGATTTGTCCATTTGTATCACCACCCCAACACCACAATGTTCCGTCCTGCTTCAATCCGCAACTATGGTTCAGGCCAGCAGAGGCAAGCTTCCAATCGGTTGCTCCGCTTGCCTCCTGCACTGGCATCGAATTGTCTGTCGGATTGTTGCCGTCACCCAACTGCCCGCTGGCGTTGTCCCCCCAGCAATACATAGTTCCGTCGGACCGGGTTCCGCAAGTGTGCCATCCTCTGCTTGCCGAAACCGTGTTCCAATTGGTTGCGCCGCCAGCGACCAATACCGGGGTGAACTGCGTGGTATTCGCGCCGCCGTCGCCAAGCTGTCCCGAGTTGTCGAACCCCCAGCAGTACATCGTGCCCGAGCCGCGAATCGCGCATGTGTGGGAAATGCCAGCGGACAAAGCAAACCAGTCGTTAAACGCGTTGGCTTCCTGTACCGGCGTCAATTTGTCAGCGCCAACACCGTCGTCTCCCAATTGTCCAGTCAGGTCATCGCCCCAGCACCAAAGTGTCCCATCCAGCTTGAGCGCACAGGTATGGGAGCCGCCGGCAGATACCTGAGTCCAGTCGGTATCCCGGCTCGCTTCCTGGACGGGCGAAGCCTGTTGTTCGGTTCCGCCGTTGCCCAGCCGGCCATCGGCGCCATTGCCCCAGCACCACAGGGTGTTATCGGGCGCGACACCACAAATATGCGAGCGGCCAGCGGACAACGAAATCCACTGGGCGTTGGACGGCGGCAAGGTGTCCAGGATGATGCTGTCTGTGACACCGGTTGGGCTGCCGCCGTAATAATCCGCCCGTACCTCGTGGTAGCCATCCGGTCCCGACAACGTAATTGTTGTCTGGGGGGACATCGCCGCGTTGACAACAAATGGATTCAGGTCACCGGTCAGGTTGTACGTTACGGCTGGCGGATAGTACAGGTCGGCGGTCACTGTGGGCGTCGATACGACTGTTGCGAATGACGCAAGAATCAAGGATGCCGCATTGGTGGACAACGTCGCGTAGTCACTGACCGGGTCGCTCTGGACCAGGGCGCCGTCGCGGGTGGTCACCCAGACGACCTTGATTCCATCGCCCAACGTCAGGCCAACATTCCCGTTCGGATTGAATGCGACCCAGCCGGTGGGTGAGGTGACATCACCGGTGACCAGCATCTGGGCGCTGTCTGCTGTGGCGACAATATCCAATGTGGTCCAGGTGGTCAACATGGTTGGCGCGCCGGATGCCAGCGTGACGCTGGTGATTGCCGGGTCGGCGTTCAGGTTGATGCTGTCGGTGACCGCCGCAGTGTTGCCAGCCGCATCATAATAGGTTGCCTTGACGACCTTCAGTCCGTCGGGCAGTTTCAATGTGATCGTTGTGCTGGGCGACAGGGCCGCGCCGATGACCAGCGGGTCAATGGGTCCTTCCAGGCTGTAGGTCACACCACCCAATGCATACAGGTCCGCGACGACAAGCGCGTTGCTTGTCAGCGGCAATCCCGCGGCCAGCGTCAATGCAACCGGGGCGGGTGGGGTGACGTCCAGTGTGACCGTGTCGCCAAAGATTGCCGTCATGTTGCCCAGGGCATCACGGTACTGGACGGTGACCGGATATGCGGCCTCGACCGCGGGCAGGGTAATTGGCTGGTTGGCGTTATACGAAATCCAGGCACCGGATGTCGGGAACACCTGGGACCCATAGTATCGGGCCTCGACCGGCGGGCTGGATTCGACCATGCCGCTGCTGAACATCGTCAGGTTCAGGCTGTTGGTGTACTCGACGGGCGTGCCTTTGTCCCGGAACTCGGCACAGGTCAGGCAGCTGGGCGGCACAGTATCAACGTTATAAAGGACCGAATGGATTCCCATATTGCCGTCGCCATCCCAGGCCCGTGCATTAACTGTGATCACAGTGCCGGGACCGGACAGCGACTGGGTGATGCTCCACGTGCCCGTGCCTGTCGCCACAAACCAGATTGGTGACAGTGATCCAAAGGATGATCCGTTCCAATAGAAAATACCATCGTAGAAATTGATCTGGACTTCGGTCACGCCGGAGCCAAAATCAGATGCAACGCCGGTGATGAGAGACGGATGCGACAGGAATGACTGGCCATTATATGGGTCCAGGATGTTGACCAGGGGCGCGGTGGACTCCTGGTTTTCCGCTACCCGGGGTACGGTTCCGGCATTGTCGTCGGCAATCAAGACATCCAGGTCGTGGTCGCCGTCATAATCAAATGCCGTGATACCCAACGTGTCCTGGTTACTGGCGATCAGGTTTTGCCCTGCGAAGTTGCCGCCAGTATTAATCCAATGGCGATCAACTTGGGGGGCGGCAAATCCTTCGGCCAGGACAATGTCCATATCGCCATCGCCGTCAAAGTCGCCGGCTTCGATGTCAGTGGTGTTGAAATTGTCGGCCGGAACGCCGGAACCTTTCAGGCTGAAATTTGGTTGGCCAGGTGTGGAAGAATTATTGATGTAGATCTGGTTCGGATTTGAATTCGACTGTCGCCCAAGGATGATATCGAGGTCGCCGTCATTGTCAATGTCGGTCAGCTCGGCAGAATCCCAAGGTGCGTTTGGTGGTGTGAATGTACACGCGGCACCCAATGTGGAACATTGGGCAAACGCCCGACCGGTCCCATCCGTATTTACCCATATGTCGGAACCGGTCGGTGTTCCGTCATATGGCAGCACAATGTCAACGTCACCATCATTGTCCAAATCACCGGCTACGACGCGGCCGGTAGACTCACTTGGATCAGGATAATCTGTGCCGATGTTTCCGATTTCAAATCGGGAATTAGCCGGATTCCAGTAATAAATCTGGTCTTTAGTGCTAGGCCCACCACCGTAATTGCCGGTAATGATGTCCAGCCAGCCGTCACCGTTTACGTCCGCAGGTACAACGCCACGGGTTCCACCGGCGATGTCACCAAACAGCAATGAGCTCTGGTCGCTGAATACTGCATTCCCATCGTTACGCAGCAGCAGGTTGGCGGCACCGTCGTTGACGGCAATGATGTCGGTGTCTCCATCCCTGTCGTAATCAAACGTCGCCGCATAAAAGCAGTTGGCATTGTCGGGTGGCAGCTTGCCGGGCGTAACGCGTTTGAAAGTCTTATCGGGTTGAACCTCGAACAGCTCGTTGTTCTGGGCAGCGCCCGCGCCGTTGCACGCGAAGATATATCGTTTGTCGTTGTCGACAAAGCCCAGCAACTTGGCCGTTCGGTAATTTGTGCTGGTTATAGGTATGTTGGCGAACGAATTTTCGGCATCCGGCAGGATCGTAAATGGCACCCGATTACTTTCGATTACGGAACCCAGATACGGGTATGTGACCGCTAACGCATAGGACCCAACCGGCAGACCGGTTGGTGTAAAAAACGCAGCCGACGTCGAACTGTTTGCCAATGTTGAAATAGCCGAGTACCGTTGGCCATCTGTTGTTGTGATTATCACTGCGTCCAGCCCCGGATTATCGAAATTCCGTCCTTGCAGAACTACCCAACTGCTGTTTGTATCACTGGCATAGGGTTCAGTTGCAATCAGTATTTCGGGGCCCTGGATGACGGTGAATGTGACAAAGCTGGTAGCTGACCTGTTGTACAAGGTTCCGTCGACGGCGCGCATAACAATGGTGTAGTCAGCCGGTGCGGTAACCGCAATACTGCCGCTGATCGACCCGTTTGTTGATTCGCTGAACCAACGGACAGATTGCCGTGAATATCCGCTGCCGTCGAAATACCAGGTCGAACCGCCGGTTACCCGTTTTGCGTACCATTCGATACTGCTGATGTTGCCGCCAACGCCGTTGTTGATGGGGTCGGTCGTTGTGCCGGCGACTGGCACGTCAGTGTATGAGCCAGCAAGTTGGCCCGTAACAGGTGTGGTAAAGATTGGCGGCAATGGGGGCGTCAGGTCAATCGGCCAGTTGACTGTAACCGGTGTCCCCGGCACTGCCGATCCGTCGACGCCCCGAATTTGTACCGTATGGTTGCCTTCGGTTAGCGACGTCAGGGAAACTTTTCGCCAGTTGTTGCCGGTTCCTGTCCATGCCCCGCCGTCTACGCGAACTTCGGTTGTAACCGCTCCGACTCCAGGAAAAACGTTGATGACAGCGGTGGTAAATGGCGATGCTTGTCGGGTAACGCCCGTACCCGTATAACCGTAGATACTGCCAGCCTGGGAGGCCGTGAAGTCCGCACGTGGAGAGCCGACTACAAAGTCGGGCAGGTCGTCCCCATTGAAGTCAACCTTGCCGACAAAATCCCAGCCAAAGAACTGATCTGCGGCAGCAACTGGTCCGGGAATCGCATGGATAACGGACCCATCCTGGCCCGAAAGAATCTGGACACGCCCGGAGTCGAAACTGCTGTCATCGTTCTGCGGGGAGCCGACCAGCACATCAGGGATTCCATCCTGATTGTAGTCCGCTGTTGGGATGACTTTGCGACCAAAAACATCGCCGGCGGTGGCTCCGGTTGTTCGCCAAATCAGGGTCCGGTCCGCACCGCTGAACATCCAGACGGCTCCGCTTTGGTTTCCGTTCAGGTCGGCACCCGAACTGCCAATAACGATTTCCATCTTGCCGTCACCATTGATGTCAGGGAATGCGGCGACTGATTCGCCGAATGCCGCATTCGCGTGATCCGAATCAATGCGATCCAACTGGGTATAGTCAGCTCCTGAATAAATATATACTGCGCCGCCATTGGAAAACGGTGTGTCAAACCCGATGGCTGATACAAGGATTTCATCAAAATTGTCACCATTGAGATCCGCAATCGATGCAACCTCGATACCAAACTGGTCGGACGCGTTGACGCCCGATTGGCGCCAAAGCTCTGTCCCGTCCGTGCCAGAAAACAGGTACGCTGTCCCCTGATCTGCCAGAGTGTCATCATCGGTAAAGTCGCCAACAATAAAGTCATCGACTCCGTCCCCATTGTTGTCCGGGATGCTGGCCACAACCTGTCCAAAATCTGCACCGTTGGCATCTGCATCGACGCGTAAAATGTTCGCACCCGTTTGGCCGTTTTTCAGATATGCGCTGCCAGCATTGGCAGCGGAATAGCTTGTGTCGAGTGCGCCGACAACAATATCGGGATAGCAACATCCGGACAGGTCATTGATTCGGGCGATGTCATAGCCAAAACTGTGGCCGGCAGCATCAGCAGATGCAGAAGTTCGTAC
>JBFJWU010000155.1:0-7695 GCA_041623475.1 bacterium
CTGCGGCGGGTTGAGGTTGGTTCCATAATTGCCCTTGGGCTGGAACGTCACCGTGTCATTCACGTTAACCAGGTGCATGTTCAGGCAGATGTCACCCAGGAACGGAAGCGCCAGACAACTTGGGAATGCCAGGATGCCCGACACAATGTCGCCGACGGTTGACGATGTCAGGGAAGGCTCCCAGCCACCCTGGACGCCGTCGCCGTTGGTGTCCTGCGTTGTCGATCCAGCAATCGCCGCAACTGGTGTCAGCGCAGGATTATAGGTGTCGACATAGCGGAAGGTAATCGTGTCAAAGTCGAGCGGTGTCAACAGATCACCGTCGGTTGCACGCTTGAGCAGCAAGTCAACCCAGTTGCGGAAGATCCGCTGGGGCTGGCTGATGTGCCCATACATAGCCGGGTCGGCAATGTACTGCGGGAACGTCGTCGGGTTCGTCACTGCGTTCAGCAGCTTTTCGTTGACGATCGATTCCACGAAATACATACCGGAACCGCTCCAGTGACGTGGGTTGGGCGTCGCCCCGCCAGCATCACAGTAGCCGTCCGTCCAACTGTTGTTCGTATCGGTAACACGAGCGCCATACTCGCAACCGGTAATACGAATCAACAACTGATTCCGGTTCATGTAAATATCGCCCTGGTTAGGACCAACCTGGTTGTGATTGCCGCCACTGGTGACAACAAACGCATCCGGGTCAATCACCGGGGGCGTACCAGCACCGGCCTGACTGACCGGAACCAATGTGGCCGCAAACAACGTGAGTGCGACCAGAAATGAACGAATGGGCATGCGCATGGAATATACCTCCTCGATGCTGCCTGAACTTTCCTCCCGCCGCGCATTACGGATCGAACGCAAAACGCGGTTTTAATCCTCCGTCGTAGGGATAATAGCGGATCCAGATTTCCCTGTCAAGGGTTTCCGCGGACATGTTTTGACGCGCCGCGCAAACGTCGTTTCCATGAAAATCGGCGGCAATCCCCGTGAACGCCCGCCCCATATGGACGTTTCCTCACGCCGCACTGCGTCGTCGGCGCTGGCGTCGCAGTCGCGCAATTCCTATAGGTCAACATCGCAACCGATCTCCAGCCACACCTTGCCCAGATATTGTGTCGCATGCGGCCGCCGGCACAATATCTTGTCGATTCCCGCAGCCGCAGGCCGGCCGTACGAGTGATCGCACCCGCGACCGACGTCCGGTCAGATTCGGGCCTGCCCGGACCCTGCCGAATCGCAACCCGATGCTATAATGCGACGGTGTAATTTTGGCACGGCAGAACCCGTAGAGCGCACGGACGCAGGTAGGGCAGGGAGCGGCCGAGGGGCGCAGAAAGGATTCAGGGACTTATGGGAAAAGCGGTCGGAATTGATTTAGGCACATCGACCAGCTGCGTTGCCTTTTTTGACGGCGAATCGCCCGTCGTTTTTGCCAATGAGCAGAACGAGACCGTCATCCCGTCCATTGTCAGCTTTCTTGACCAGGGACGTGTTGCGGTGGGCACGCCAGCCAAAGACCGCGTGATCAAGCACGGTCGCGAAACCGTCTACAGTGCCAAGCGCCTGATCGGCCGCAAGTCGTTCAGCTCCGAGGTCAAGAAGGCCCGGGCCCTGATGCCTTACGAAATCGTTGACGGCGAAAACGACGCCGTCAATATCCGGATCCTCGACAAAGAATATGCAATTCCGGAGATCAGCGCCCTGGTACTGCGGGAACTCAAACGTACCGCCGAGGCCAGCCTGGGAGAAGACGTCACAGATGCCGTCATTACGGTGCCGGCATACTTTAACGACGGACAACGGCAGGCGACGAAAGATGCCGGAACCATCGCCGGGCTGAACGTCCTGCGGATCCTCAATGAACCGACGGCTGCAGCACTGGCCTATGGCTATGGCCGGGGCACTGACCAACGTGTTGCGATTTATGACCTGGGGGGCGGCACATTCGACGTTTCCGTGCTGGAGATCGGCGGCGAGGTTTATGAAGTTATCGCAACTGCAGGCGACACCTACCTGGGCGGCGACGATTTCGACGACCGGTTGATCGACCACCTGGCCGACCGGTTTGCAGAGCAGTTCAACACAGACCCGCGCACAGACCTTGTTGCCCTGCAACGCCTGAAACTGATCGCCGAAGACACGAAAATGAAGCTGTCCAAAGAAGAGATGGTTCACGTCAAGGCACCGGTACTGGAGGTTGACGGGCAGGTCCTGGCCGTCGACACCCAGGTCAGTCGGGGATTGTTCCAGCAATTAACCTTTGACCTGGTCCAACGGACGTTTGCCGTTGTCGACGAGGCGATGCAGGCCGCACGATTGAATGTCAACGACCTCGACGGGGTCATCCTGGTTGGCGGTTCAACGCGCATGCCGATTATCCATGAGATGGTCGAGAAATATTTCTTCAAGAAACCGGATACGTCGATCAATCCGGTTGTGGTCGTTGCGTCCGGGGCCGCCGTCCAGGCCCATGCCCTGACCAGCAAAAACGCCGACAGCCTGTTGCTGGATGTGACCAGCCAGGATCTGGGCGTTGGCATGGCTGGCGACATCATGGAAACGCTGATTGCCCGCAACAGCCAGATTCCGGTGGAAGACTCCAAGGTCTTTACAACGTCCAGCGACAACCAGACTGAGGTTCGTATTCGTGTTTTCCAGGGCGAGTCCCGGAAATCGTCCGAAAATGAACTGCTGGGAGAACTGCTGCTGTCAGACCTGCCGAAAAGCCCGCGTGGTATCCCCAAGATCAAGGTCACGTTCGAGATCACGGCAGACGGAATCGTCCAGGTCGCCGCGAAAGATGAAGCAACCGGCAAGGAATCCAATGCCAACCTGGATATCAGTGGCGGTATGAGCAGCGATGCCGTTGCCGAGGCTGCAGCAAGTGGCCAGGAGATCGAACTTGCCTGACGAAGACAACAAGTCGGCACCCAAGGAGCAATTACGCTCGATCGTCGCAAAAATGGACAAGATGGATTATTTCAAGATCCTTGGCAGCGCACCGGGTGACGACGATCGGGTCATCCGTAAGAATTTTTATGCCCGTTCGCGTAAATATCATCCTGACCGATACCACTACGTCGATGACCCGGAGTTCGTCCAGTTGGTCACCGCGGTTTACAAGCAAGTGTCAGAAGCATACAACGTCCTGAAAAGCCCCAAGGATCGGAACGCCTATGCCAAGGCGATTGAAGCCGACCCGGACGACATTCGCTTTGACCCTGCCGAAGCCGCATCCGGCAAGAACAAGAAAGAGTACGACGGCGGTACCGGACCCGGCGCAAAGTATTACAAGCTTGCCAAACAAATGTTGTCAACCCGCAACCTGCCGGCAGCCAGGACCAATATCAAGCTGGCGTTGACAATGGAGTCCGGAAATGAACATTTCCAGGCACTCCAGGCCGAGATCGAGAACGCCTGAACGGGCATCTGACATCGTCACCATCGGGGCCGCGATGTCAGCCTGCGCGCAGGTCCAATTCTCATAGAAATCTGCAATGACTGCCGTTTCCAGAATTGAATTTCCGGCCGACAAATGGCCCGCAGAGTTCGTTCATATCCTGGATCAACTGGCCGGCCAAGGGGCCTGGCTGGTCGGAGGCGCCGTTCTTGACTTGTTGAGAGGTCGTCACCCCGGAGACCTGGACGCCGTCGCCAACGTCCGTGCCCAAGACCTGCACACCCTTGGAGGGACTCCCATCGGCGGTCGACACGACACCCACGCCTGGCGGTCTGCTGGATTTGTCCTGGAAATCAGCCCGCTTCGTGGTAATAGCCTGCACGAGGACCTGCTGTCCCGAGACCTGTCGATCCATGCCATCGCTGCCGCGTGGGATGACGGGCAGGTTATTGACCCTGCAGGCGGGTTGACCGCGTTGACACGACACGAACTGCGCCTGACCGATCAAACGGGCCGGACCTTTGCCGAGGACCCGTTTCGGATCATCCGCGTTTTTCGACGGGTTGCCGACGGGTTCTCAATTGGTGCCGATGTCCACAACGCGATAATCGACCATAGCCACGCGCTTGACAGCCAACCACCGGAACGTCTGGGACCGGAACTGGAAAAGTTGCTGGTCGGCCAACGAGCCGGCCACGCGCTGCGTGTGCTCAGGACTTACACGCTGGCCTGGGAATCGGTCCTGGGCCGCTGGCGTGTTGCAGATGCGGCAATTTCGTGGTCGCTCGCCAGCAACATTGTGGCCCTTGCAGGCCGGAAGCCCGGCATCCGCTTTGCAGCGCTCATGCGAGCGTTAGGGGTGGACCGGACGTCAGCACGGACGATCCTGCAGAATTGGGCCGTCCCGCAAGGCACTCGCAAAAAAGCCGAGGATCTGATCGCCAGTATTGACGAATTGAGCAACCTGAGCATCAACGAACCGGGGTTACTGCGAGCGTGGCACGCACGGTTTGGCACCAACGTTGCCGACAGCCTGTCGCTCTGGCGCGCGGTCGGATACGATCAATCGCAACGGCAGGTGGACAGTGACCGATTGTCAAGCGCAATCCAGACGGCAGCGCGAGTACCCTACCCGGCCCGCCCGGCAGATATGGACCTGTCCGGGGACGAACTGTTTGCCATTGTCAACATTGAGCCCCGCAGACGTGCGGATTTCCTGAACAGGCTGTGGCTGTGGGTTTTGACCGACCCCGAAATTCGGAACAATTCCGATGCCATTGCGGACCGCGCCCGTTCGCTATCTGAGGAACCGGGTTAGGTTCCCCTGCTGAACCACACCCGTCACGCCGCAATTCCCGGAACCCTAGTACGTCCCGTGTTCGAGCGCAGCCTTTGCATCCCGTCGTTCTTCGGGGGTCAATGACTGCGCGGTTTCATCCAGCCTCAGGGCCCGCTTGAAAGATTGTTCGGCCTCTGTGGAACGCTTCTGCTCCTTGCGAAGATAGGCCATTCGGTAATGAACCTGTGGATCCGACGAATCCAGCCGGATTGCACGGCTGAGATGCTCGTCGGCCTTCTTTACGTCGCCGTTTTTCAGGTAGCCCCATCCGAGCTCGCTTCGCATCCGCGCGGACTTCGGGAACCGGTTGACGCCAGAGATCAAGGCTTTGATACCTTTGTCCTGATCGCCTTTGGCAATATGGACCCGGCCGGTATACAGATGCGGTTCCGGTAACCCTGACTCCAGACCGCGCCACTTTTCCAGGTTGGCAAGTGCGCTTTCCCACTGGTCGATCTCGATCTCGTGTTCAATTAATCGCCGCAGCGCCCGGGTGTTATTCGGTTCCTTTTCCAGGATCGTTGTGTATTCCTTTACCGCCTTGCCGGGCAGTTCCATCGTCTCGTAGACGGTGGCCAGCCAGAAACGTGCCGGGACGGCCCCGTCGCTGAGTTTAATCGCTTTCTTAAAGGCGATTTCCGCTTCCTGGTCGCGCCCTTGCGCAAGCCTTAATTCACCCTGGAGCTGATAAACACTCCAGACACTGGGCTGGCGCTTGATCGACTCGGTAATCGCATCTTCGGCCTCGGCGAGTTTCTTCTGGTCCAGGAACGCCCGACCGAGGAGGAAGTAAGTCTTGGGATTGTCGACATCGAGGCTAAGCGACTCCAGCAACACCGCCTCGGCATCCGCAGCCTTCTTGCGAGCTAACAGGACCTCAGCGAGGGTCAAACGCACGTGCAGGCTGTCCGGCTTCCGTTCGGCCAGCTTACGAAGTTGCTCTTCTGCTTTGGTGTAATGGTGCCGTTGCAGGTTGATCTCGGCCAGTTTCATAATGACCAGTTCGTCATCCGGAAAACGTCGCTGGAATTCCGCCAGTCGCTCTTCGGCCTGTTTTGCGTTACCTCGGGCCAACGCAACATCTGCACCAATGCGAACGATTTCGATGCTGTTGCTGGCAACGGCGGCGGCATTTTCGTAGGCCTCTTCCGCCTCGTCCAGGCGGTTTTGTTTCAGCAGCAATTCAATCAGGGCATAGTGGGCCTCGTCGTCGGTCCCGTTGGCAGCCACAGTCTCGTGAAGCAACGATATCCCGTCATCGACTTTGCCGATCCCTGCCAGCGACTGTGCGTGAACCACCCGGGCTTCGAGATTGTCCGGAGCCGCCTTTCGAGCCTTTTCCATCACAATATTTGCATCTGCCCATTTCTTGCGATCCAACAGGACTTTGCCCTTCAGGGTCAGCAACTCCACATTATTTCCGTTTACCCCCAGTCCCTTGTCGGAATAGGTCATGGCCTTGTTGATGTCACCCTCAGCCATAGCAACCCTTGCGCCCAGGGCATAGAAAACCTGTTGGTCCTCAGGAGACAACTGTTGTACCTGCCCGCTGACCCCGCCCAATACCTCTCTAATCGCCTGCGGACGTGGATCGACGTCCCAGAAGTTCCCGGCATATTCCAGTTGCAGCCAGGGATTATCCGGCTGGACATCCATTGCCCGCTCAAGCATCGCAACCTGCTGCCGTCGGTCACCCAGGTCTTCGTAGATTCGGGCAGCAGCCAGGGATGCCAGGAAATCTGCCTGGGTCTTGCCAATGTCTTCCGGTGCCAGCAGCCCCAGGGCCGCCTGGATATCCCCCTGTGTATATTTTTCCCATCCAAGCGCAACCGGATGGTCTTCGTTGCTTTCAAAGCCGCCCGGAACTTCAATTTTGTCGTCGAGCGCTGCCCGATAAAGGGCGACTTCAGGCGCGTTGCTGTCCAGCGTCAGCCGTGCCCCCTTTTCACCAGCCAGTGCCGCCGCAAAAAACTCCAGGCGGGCTCCCAGTTTTTGCGCCCCCGGTTTGGTCTTGTCTCCTTCGAGAACCCGTTCAATGTCCGGCATTGCTGCCCGCACTTTTTGTGGCGTCCAGTGGATCAGCTTTTTGTTCGCAGCCTGCCAGAATTCCTCAACCACGGATGCTTTGTGGTAGTCGCTCCCGATCGCCTCATGCAGGGACAGGGTGACCGAACCAATACCAGGAATCGTCCGTGCAGAACCCGGTGCGAAGTACATAAAGCAGAAGATGCCAATCAACATGACGACGATACCGCCGACGATCGGGATCACTGGCACTTTTCGCGCCGACTTTTTCTGCGACAGCTGCTCGAGCGTCGTGATCAGGTCATCTTCTTCGTCGCCATCTGAAAAGTCACTGACCGCGGCCGCAACATCATCCAGGTCGTCAGGAATTCCACCGCCGCCTTCGACATCCTGCGCGACCTCGTCCTCGAAATCGTCGCCGAAATCTTCTTCGTAGTAGACATCGTCGCCGCCGTTATCATCGCCAAATGCAAAGGCACTTTCGTCCAGCTCTTCCTGGTCGTCGTTGCCACTGGACAATGCTTCGCCGCCCTCGTCATCATCGAACAGGGCACTGAGCGCGTCCCCGTCCGATTCATTGTCGTCGTCGAAATTGAAGTCGTCATCGGCTGCCGCGCCGCCAGCGGCGTCGTCGCCAAAGTCATCGCCGAAATCAAAATCATCGTCCAGTTCGCCACCGGCCGGTGGTGCCGGCGGCGCTGGAGCCTCGTCCGGTTCGTCGTCCCCGAAATCGTCAAAATTAAAATCGTCATCACCGGAATTATCGCCGCCACCGACATCACCACCCGCGTCGCCGCCGAAGCCAAGGTCATCATCGCCGCCACCGGCAGCACTACCCGTGTCATCGCCGAAGCCAAAGTCATCATCGCCGCCACCGGCAGCACTACCCGTGTCATCGCCGAAGCCAAAGTCATCATCGCCGCCACCGGCA
>JBFJWU010000156.1:0-7682 GCA_041623475.1 bacterium
CGACGACGATAAAAAACGGCATGACAAAGCGCGGGTCGCCGTCATTCAGGAGTCCAAAGGCGGCACCACGGTTTCGTGCGTGGACAATATTGAAAAAACCGTCTATCGCGGAAAAACCGCCGCGATAGGGGATTTGCTCAATGATCATTTGCTTGGTGGCCAGGTCAGCAAGCATCAGGACAACGGCCGTTCCGGCAAACCAGACGTATTTTCGATCCACGTTCAGCCCAGTTCCGTCAACGTGTCTGTACAACGATGGCAGATCTCGTCGCTACCCTCGCGGGCACCGACTTCTGGATGAATCTGCCAGCAACGGTCACACTTTTTCCCTTTTGGTTCGACAACCTGGGCCTGCAACAGTTCCCAACCGGTGGCGGACAGGCCGTCAGCTCCCCAGTCACATAACTCGACCTGGCTGACAATAAACCATTCCGGCAGGAAGTCCCGGTTGGCCTGCAGCAGTTCGACAATTGGGCCGTTTCCAGCCAGTCGAACCCGGGCATCCAGGCTGTGGCCGATCTGTTTGTCGGTCCGGGCTTTTTCCAGCAGTCCAAGGACCTCGCCGCGGGCCTGGATCAACCATTCCCAGTCCCGTCGCGTGGATTCGCCCAGCGCGAGCGCTGGCGGGGCCGCGATCCGTCCTTTGAACACAGAATCGGGACGCTCGCCGGGCAGATGTCCCCAGACTTCCTCTGCGGTAAAACTGAGAATCGGTGCCAGCAACAGGCATAGATTCTCTGCCAGGTCATACAGGACCGTCTGGGCGGACCGCCGTTTTTTGCTGTTGGGCGCGGCCGTGTACAGTCGGTCCTTGGCTACGTCCATATACAGCGCGCTCAGGTCAACGGAAAAGAAGTGGGCAATGCGCTGGTAGATCGCGTGATACTGATGGTCGTCGTAATGACGAATGAGTTCGCGTCGCAGGTCGTTCAAACGATGGACCATCCAGACGTCAACAGGCTCCATGGCATCCAGTGGAACCCAGTCAGCTGCGGGATCAAAGTCATGGATGTTGCCCAGCATGAACCTGAATGTGTTGCGCACACGACGGTATGTGTCGATGACGCGCTTGAGGATTTCCTGTGAGATCCGATTGTCATCTTCGTAGTGTTCGCTTGACACCCAAAGGCGAAGGATTTCTGCGCCGTAGTCACGGATGATTTCCTGGGGACCGATGACATTGCCGCCCGTCTTGGACATCTTGCGGCCGTCGCCGTCAACCACGAATCCGTGTGTCAAGACACCCTTGAACGGGGCCGAGCCGGTCAGCGCAACCCCCAGCAGCAGGCTGGATTGAAACCAGCCACGATGCTGGTCACTGCCCTCCAGGTACAGGTCAACCGGAGTTTGCAGCTGCGGGTCGCGGTCACATACAGCGGCCCAACTGATACCACTGTCAAACCAGACATCAAGGATGTCGGTTTCGCGGTGGAAATCGGTTCCGCCACAGTCCCCACAGGAAAACCCGTCCGGCAGGAACGAGTCAATCGGGTCTTCAAACCACGCGTCAGCGCCTTTTTCTTCAAACCGGTCCGCGACCGCGCGCATGATATCGCCGTCCAGTGCCGGTGTGTTGCAGGACGTGCAGTATGCGACGGCAATGGGAACGCCCCATCGTCGTTGGCGACTGATGCACCAGTCCGGTCGGTTCTCGACCATCGCCGTGATCCGGTTCTCGCCGTAATCAGGCGTCCAGCGGGTTTGCTGGATCGATTGCAATGCGGATTGCCGAAGGTTGTCGTGGCTCATCGTGATGAACCACTGGTCCGTCGCGCGAAAAATGATCGGTTTCTTGCAACGCCAGCAGTGGGGGTAGCTGTGGTGAAGCTCGGAATGGTAGACCATCCGGCCCCGGTTTTCGAGGTCGGCAACGATGATCGGGTTTGCAGCCCAGACTTTTTCACCAGGAGCAATTGGGGTATCGACGAATCGGCCGGCGTTGTCGACCGGCGTTTCCACAGGTAGTCCCAGCTGCAGCCCAAGCGCGTAGTCGTCCTGACCGTGTCCCGGGGCTATGTGGACCAGCCCCGTGCCCGTATCCAGCTCGACAAAACCAGCGGCGGCACTGATTCCGGGTGTCTCGGCATAAGGGCGGACGGGATGCAGTCCGTCCAGTTTCGATCCCGGAAACCGGCCCAGTTCATTACCAAGGTTCAAATCTTCGGCCAGTAGTTTGGCGCGGTCTGCAGCCAGGACCAGGGGGCCGCCCGGAGCGTCAACGACGACATATTCGGCGTCGGCCTTGAAGGCGACTGCCTGGTTAGCGGGAAGGGTCCAGGGGGTCGTCGTCCAGATCAACAGGGATACGTCATCGCGATCTACACCCAGGCCCGCAGCCTCGTCGCGGGGAATCGGGAAGCGCACATAGATACTGGGACTGACATGGTCGGCGTACTCGACTTCGGCCTCGGCCAGGGCTGTACGACAGGTCAGGCACCAATGGACGGGTTTGTGCCGTCGTTGGACGTAGCCGCGATCAACCAGATCTGCCAGGCGGCGTAACGTTTCCGCCTCGTAACTGAAGTCCATTGTCAGGTAGTGGTTATCCCAGTCCCCGAGAATGCCAAGGCGCTTGAATCCGTGTTTCTGGGCATCGACAAACTTGTCTGCGTACTGCCGACACTCACGGCGAAATTCCGCATCGGTCATGTCGCGAATCTTCTTGCCAAGTTTCTTTGCGACCTGGGTTTCGATTGGCAAGCCGTGGCAGTCCCAGCCTGGAATGTAGGGAACCCGATTGCCACGGAGTGCCTGGTACTTGATCACAATGTCTTTCAGCGTCTTGTTGAGCGCGTGGCCGATATGGATGTCCCCGTTTGCATAGGGCGGGCCATCGTGAAGAACATAGGCACGTTCTCGCTCTGTCGACTGCCAGTCGCTGTAGGGATCTGTTTTCTGCCAGTGTTCCAGAATTTCCGGTTCGCGCTCGGGCAGGTTAGCCCGCATCGGAAACTCGGTCTGCGGCAGGTTCAGCGTTTCTTTCCAGTCTTTGGTCATCGGTATGTGCCTCAGGACCCCGCGGCAATACGGCGGTTGACTGCGGTTGCAACCGGACGCATGGAGTCCATGGTCTCGGTCCACAGGTCGAAATCCATGGATTGGGCGCCGTCGCTCCAGGCGTGGGGTGGGTCCGGGTGGATTTCCAGCATGATGGCATCGGCGCCGGTTGCGACCGATGCACGAGCCAGCGGTGGAATAAAGCGGGTGACGCCAACACCGTGGCTGGGATCGACACAGATTGGCAAGTGGGTCCATTCCCTGAGTACCGGTACGGCATTCAGGTCCAGCGTGTTGCGCGTCGCAGTTTCGAACGTACGAATGCCGCGTTCGCACAGAACCACATTGGGATTGCCACCTGCCAGGATATATTCACCGGCCAGGACAAATTCTTTGAGGGTCGTGGACATACCGCGCTTCAGCAATACCGGGGTCTTGGTCTGCCCAACTTCGCGCAGTAATGCGTAATTCTGGACGTTCCGGGCACCAATCTGGAACATGTCTGTGTATTTACCCACCAGCTCGACACTGTAGGGGTCCATGACTTCGGTGACCACTGGCAGGCCGGTTTCGGTACGTGCGGTCGCCAGCAGCTTGAGGCCGTCTTCGGCCAGCCCCTGGAATGCGTATGGTGATGTTCTTGGTTTGAACGCACCGCCACGCAACATACGACCACCTGCTGCCTTGACCGCTCGCGCCGAAGATATGATCTGCTCTTCGTCTTCGACGCTGCACGGACCGGCCATGACAATCACTTCTTCGCCACCGATCACAACATTTTCGCCAACAGGAACCTTGCTTGTTTCATCCGCACCGTCCCTGCTGGCCAGTTTGTAATCCTGGAGGACCGGCATGACCTTGTCGACACCGTCAAGGGTCGCGAACAGGTCGTGGTCACCCTTTTCGCGCTCGTCGCCGATACAGGCGATAACGGTTCGTTCCACACCATTCAGGCGCCGCGGGTCGAGGCCGCTTTCTTCGACGGCACGAACAACCGTTTGAATCTGGTCTTCGGACGCACCTTTTTTAAGGACGATAATCATAGCTGGCTCCGTGTCATTTTGGGAACGCCGCGACGCGGCAGCGAAATAAAGATTGTAGCACATCGGCGGTTCCGAATACCTGACATATGTGGTCGGAAATCGTCAAAAAACACCGTAACTGCAGGGCTTTGCTACAATGAGCGGGATTCATCCGGAGGCCGGTTAATCATGACAGGAATTGCTGAAATCAGGACAGCCGACGGGCTGAGATTGCCGGTAGACGATGCGGGCGATGGCCCGGTTGTTGTGCTGGTCCATGGCCTGGGCCTGAGTCGAGCCAATTGGCAGGTCCATACGGCGGGCTTGCGGCAGGCCGGATTTCGGACCATATGCTATGACCAGCGGGGGTTCGGTGATGCGGACGCGCCGTCCGGACCCTATCCGATGAGCCAGTTGGCGGCCGATCTGGAACTGCTGCTGGTCCAGGTGGACGCGCCGGTCCATCTGGTCGGCCACTCGCTGGGCGGTATGGTTTGCCAGACTGTTGCTGTTAACAATCCAGACCGGATCAAGTCGTTGACACTTGTTGGTACCAGTGCACATATTGGCGAACGTGCCAGTAAATACGCCGAAGGCATCGCCAAGCTGGCAGAGTTCGGCTTTGACAATGCCGTTGCCGACACGGCGTTAAAGGAAGAAATCGAAGGTTACCTGGCGATCGGTTTCCCGTTTGGTCCGCCGCCAATCGAGATTTTCCGCAAGGGGCTGGAAGAGCCCAACCCGTCACACGCACACGCCTGGCGAACGATGATCGGATTCAGCATTAAGGATGGTATAAAGGCGTTTGCTCGCCCCGTGCTGGTGGCCCACGGTGAGTTGGACAATTGGATTCCCTATGGCTGTGGGCAGTGGTTGGCCAATCATGTACCCGGCGCCAGGTGGCATTCTTTTCCGCAAACCGGTCATTTTCCCCATTTGAAATACAAACAGGAATTTGGCGAATTGCTGTTGGATTTCCTGCAGTCCGGCGAACGTCCCTGATCGGCAAGGGCGTTTGAAAAAGGCGTCCGTTTGATTCAGAATAAGGAAGTTCGTCCTGAATTGTTGTTCAGTGATTGGCTTTGGTCATCACGCAGACGGCGAACCGCCCGACAATTAATTTCAATGTTGAAGACAAACCAAGGAGAGTGCTGTGAGCGCCAAGGTTCATCCACGCGATGCGCTGTTTGAAGGAGAATCCCCATTCCCGGTCATCCCGTCCTGCGAGCATTTCGCAGGATCGGAAAAGCTGATCGGTAAAGCGCTGGAGTTGCAGGGCAAGCTGGGCCCGATTTTCGATATCACCTGTGATTGCGAGGACGGTGCTCCGACTGGCCAGGAAAAAGAACACGCTGAAATGATTGTCCGTGTGCTCAGCAGCGATGCCAACCAGCACAATATGGCCGGTGTCCGAATTCACGATTACACGCACAGCGCGTTCTGGAAGCAGGATGTCGATATTATTGTGGACGGGATCGGCGACCGCGTCAGTTACCTGACCATTCCCAAGCCGACAGCCGCGGACCAGGTCAAAGAAATGATCGAATACATCCAGGAACGTGCCAGCAAGGCGGGTCTGGATCGGGAGATTCCAATCCATGTCCTGATTGAGACACACGGGGCATTGGCCGATGCATTCGAGATCGCGGCGTTGCCGTGGATGCAGGTCCTTGACTTTGGTTTGATGGATTTTGTCTCTGGTCATCACGGTGCAGTGCCAGCCAGTTGTATGCGCAGTCCGGGGCAATTCGACCATCGTCTGATTTCCCGAGCCAAATCAACGGTTGTTGCCGCGGCTCTGGCCAACGGCGTTGTTCCGGCCCACAATGTGACGTTGGACCTGAAGAACACCTATGCGACCCACGCCGATGCCAGTCGGGCGCGCAATGAATTTGGGTTCCTGCGGATGTGGAGCATCTACCCGCTGCAGATCCAGCCGATCGTCGATGCGATGAAACCCGATTTCAGTGAAGTTGTTGATGGCAGCAATATCCTGATCGCCGCCCAGGATGCTGACTGGGGACCGATCCAGTATCAGGGCGAGCTGCACGATCGTGCGACTTATCGGTATTTCTGGGAACTGGTGCAACGTGCCCATGTCAGTGGCATGGAGGTACCGGAAGACGCGCAAAACCGGTTCTTTTCGTAACGCAGTAATATTTGCCTGATTTCCAAAAAGGGGTGGCTGGAACTGGCCACCCCTTTTTCTGTGCCCGGATTTTATACGAATATTTATTCTATGTAGTATGATTATAGTGAATACGGCTCAACCACCAGTGGAGGTGCCCAATGGCCGAACCCGCACAGATCCATACCCCGCCTGCCCGACCATTCAGCGACATGCCCGGAGACCGTGGCCGCTTTCCGGTTGCCGGAGACGTATTCGAAATCGTCCGCAATCCGGAAAACTGGATGCGACGAAAGCAAACCCAATACGGAAACATTTTCTGGACTGAATTCATGGGAATGAAGCAGGTGGCATTGGTTGGCCCCGAAGCCAATCAGGTCATGCTGCTGGACCGTGACAAGGTATTTTCCAGCACCTGGGGATGGGACTGGTTCATCGGCAAACTGTTTCCCAGAGGATTGATGCTTCGGGATTTCGACGACCACAAAATCCACCGTCGGGTCATGCAGACGGCGTTTCGCAAAGAGGCCATGCAACGTTATGTCGAAATCCTGAAACCTGAAATCGCACGTGGAATCGAAAAATGGGGCACGGGGACCTTCGGATTGAAGCGCCAGAAATCGGCTGTAGCGTTCTACCCGACGATCAAAAGCATGACGCTGGACCTGGCAACCGTCACATTCATGGGTGAAAAGGTCGGCAAAAAAGCCGACGAACTGAACGCTGCGTTTGTCGCATGTGTGGAAGCCGGCGGCGCCTGGATCAAATACCCGATTCCGGGACTGAAGTACCGCAAGGGTTTGGAAGGGCGCAAACTGCTGGAGGATTTCTTTTATTCAAATATTCCTGCCAAACGCGCGTCCGAGGGTGAAGATATCTTCAGCCAGTTGTGCCACGCGGTCGATGAGGAGGGCAACCGGTACACCGATCAGGATGTTGTTGACCATATGATTTTCCTGATGATGGCGGCCCATGACACGACGACGATCACGCTGACCACCATGATGTACGAACTGGGCAAACATCCGGAATGGCAGGAGCGCCTGCGGCAGGAAAGCCTGGATATCGGCAAGCCGTCGCTGGATTATGAGGACATGTCCACGATGACCGGCATCGAACTGGTCATGAAGGAAAGCATGCGTTTGATTGCGCCGGTTCCGTTGATTCCTCGGTCGACGACGCGGGAAATAGAATTGAGCGGGTACCGTATTCCACCACAGACGCTGATTACTGCGTCCATCGATTATACGCACAGGATGCCGGAATACTGGCCCGATCCGGAAAAATTTGACCCGGAACGTTTTGCCGAAGACCGGCGCGAGGACCTTGTCCACAAATACGCGTTTTCGCCGTTTGGCGGCGGTGCCCACAAATGTATCGGGATGCATTTTGCCGACCAGGAAGTCAAGGCGGTCATGCACCAGATCCTGCTGAAATACCGCTGGAATGTATCAAAGAACTACAAAATGGAACTTGACTTCAGCAGCCTGCCAAAGCCAAAAGACCGGTTGCCGATTGTGCTGGAGCGGATCTGA
>JBFJWU010000157.1:0-7677 GCA_041623475.1 bacterium
ATCCCTTTGAACTAACCCCGCCAGTAGCTTCGTCTTAGAATTAAAGGTAACCGGAAGCGCGAGACAGGCGCGCCCATCACAATTGCACGGTCAGCTGGTGCATCAAACCAATTCGGGATCTCAAATCCGTTCGCAAGCAGGCTTTCCCAGCAATTTTTGGTTATTTGTCCACGGGTACTGCTTTCGCCGAACGACATCAGGCTGGACGACGTCACGAACAGCCGATGGCCATCTGGTTTCGTTACTTCCTTCTTCATCCGGTCCATGTCCTTGGCCCGTTCGATCTGATCGGGAAAATCCTTTACCAGGTGTCGGATTACTTTTGCGCGAACGAACTGGTGGATCCAGATCATTTCGTAATTTGCTCTTTCCACATAAAGAATTCGATTTCGGTAGAGAACTTTCCCCGTCAGATTCTTCCGTTTTTCAAGCCTTGACCTGCGGCACATTAGAAATCCTGAAATCCTGGTATCGCGGGCCTGACGCACGGTCTTCAAGACCCGTCTTACCGGCCGCAAATTGATTTCGACGGGATACTTGTCGTCAATGCACCAGTAAATCCAATCCTCGTCGCTTATTCCATCCAATAACCCGGTTATCGTATCGACGATCCCAGATGGTGTACGGACGAACTCGATATCATCTGACTCCTGACCCAAGTGCTCCTGAAACGGCACGCGAAAACGGAATGGATGATCTGGCCAAAGTCTACGATACTGATAAATCATGTGCTCGGTAAGAATTCTATTGCGATCAAACGTTAGGATGATTGCTGGGAATTTTTTGTCGGACACATGACACTCCATTTGAATAGACCAGAAGACTTTGCCGATGAGAAAACTACAGTCTAATACTTTGCAACGGTATGTTTGTCATAAGACGCTCGGTGTCGACCGCCTGCTGGCGCACTACAAGAGATCACATGGTTAACCTGGACAATGGACAAAACCTGACAGTTCATGTTGGCTTGCACAAAGCAGCCAGCACGTATCTGCAATCGGTTATCCCGGCAACTGACTTGGGGTTCTACCATCTGGACCGACCGCTTTATCGACAAATTGCCAGGGGTCCTTTTGACCGCGACGCGTTTGCTGCCGAAGTGCAGTCGAAAGTGTCATTTCCTGAGGATCGTCCGCTTCTGATTTCCAACGAGGGCCTCAGCGGACACTCACATGGATATGCCGAATTGGATCCGGAGGATATCGCGAACAGAATCAAACAAGTCTGGCCGGCGACCAGGATTCTGCTGATAATTCGCAACCAATTGGATTACTTGATGTCTTTGTACACTTACAGAGTCGCGAATAAAGGTCTGGAAAGTGCTTCACTTCAAGAGTTTATTGACAGGGATGGGCCAGCGGGACTTTACGACAAACTCTGTTACGACGAACTTATCGCCATGTACTATTCAATATTCGGTACCGACAATGTCCACATTCAGCCATTTGAAGACATCCGAATCGATCCTCTTGAATTCGTAAACAGGATTTTGAAATTTAGTGGGTCCGAACCGATCAAAGCAATCCCTGACACACCGGCAAACGTAAGCGTCAAGAACATCCCTGTCCTGAAGTTCTGGCGATTTGCAAACCGATTCCTGGCACCGGTTTGGCCGCTTCTGCCACGGCAGACCCGGCGTGACATTCTGCGACAAAAGACTGATATCAGCATCAGGTTGGGCTCATACTTTTCTGACAGCCCTAAATTAGAACCAGATTCTGCAATTCGCCGCGAAATTGCGGATCGGTATCGCAATTCAAATCGCCGGACAGAGAAACTCACCGGCATTGATTTGTCGAAATACAATTACCCCGGCCTAAGCGATTGACCACAGCTAACAGACAGTTATATATTCCGTTTTCACACTTTACGGCCGACATTGGCGGGCCAGCAACGTTTATGCGAAACCTGCAGTCATATATGGACGCCAACAACGTGCCCTATACGGATGATCCGGAATCGGGCGATGGAATTTTCTTTCCGATTACGTTTGACCACAGGGTTGTCGAACAATTTCGTCAGTCGGGTCGCCCAGTGATCCAGCGACTGGACGGCGTCTATTACGCCGACAAACACGGCTGGCGCTACCGGCGACTCAACCGGCCGATGAAGAAGACGTATCTCCGTTTTGCCACGGATGTCGTGTTTCAAAGCGATTACAGCAGGCGGCAGGTCCATCATATGTTTGGGACCGGCGAAGGGTTGCGTACGTCGTGCGTTCGCAATGGTGCGGACCCGGCCATCTACTTCCCGGACCGGCAACGCACCCCGGACAGTTCGTTCCAGCTTGTCACAACAGGGCGTTTTCGTAACCCGGATATGATTGTGCCGATCGTCACGGCCCTGGATCTGCTGACCGCTGAGTTTTCATTTGAACTGACGGTGGTGGGTCCATTTCTGGACCAGTCGCTGCAGGATTCGGTACGGCGCGACTGGATCCGCTTTGCCGGGCCGATGGACCTGCCGCGGGTCGCCGAAACCCTTCGGCAGTCAGATATCTATCTGTTTTCGTTTTTGAACCCGCCGTGCCCGAATGCGGTCATCGAAGCCGCCGCGACTGGACTGCCGGTCGTATCTTTTGACACCGGCTCGATGGCGGAACTGGTCCCCCACGGCACAGGACTGCTGGCACCCATGCCGGATCGCCTGTTGCACCGCCCCGGTGACCTGTCACCGGATCTCCTGGCTGAAAAGATCCGAGCCTGCCTGCACGAGTATCCACGCTATCGGCAATTGGCCCTGGACCAGGTTGGCGAGTACACCATGGACACCTGTGCCGCCGGTTATGTCAAAGCGTTTCGGCAAGCATTGGATGGCAACGTCAGATGAGCGCTCCTGCATTGGTCACGGTACTTCTGCCGGTGTACAACAGCGCCGGATTTGTCGGCACGGCGATTGACAGCATTCGCAGCCAGACGTTCCGCGATTGGGAGCTGTTGATCATTGACGACGGGTCCAGCGACGACACCGCCCAGGTCATCCAGTCAATCAAGGACCCTCGAATCCGCCTGGAACGAAACAACCGGAATATGGGCCTGGCCGCGACACTGAACCGGGGCCTGGACATGACTGAATCGGCCTATATTGCGCGTATGGACGCGGATGATATCAGCCTGACTGCTCGATTGCAGCGGCAAGTCAGCTATCTGGACGAGAATCCCGATGTTGGGCTGGTCGGTACATGGGTGCGCAAGCAGAAGCTGTTGCGGTCCGGTCCGGAGCGCCAGCCGACAGACCCGGATGACATTGCCGCCGAACTGCTGTTTGCAAATTGTATTGCCCACCCCACGGTGATGCTACGCCGCGAGGTTCTGGAAACCAACAAGCTGCGGTACGACCCTGACCTGGACACCTCCCAGGATTTCGAATTATGGACCCGCCTGGCCCGGGTATCAAGATTGGCTACGTTACCACAGGCACTGCTGGACTATGGCCAGGACAGCGGTAGTATTTCAGTGTCCCGGGCCGACAGACAACGCCAGAACCGCAGCGGGATCCTGACCGGGCAGTTGCGCGACCTGGATCCGCAACTGGATGAAACAACGATCACAGCTCACGTCGAACTCAGCCTGGGGAACGGTGGGCCGCTGCGCGACCACCGGCAATTCTGCCGCTGGGTCGAGGCGTTGATGTCGCTGGCAGATCAACACGCGCACCTCAGTCGCCTGGCAGTCACTCGCGCCATAAGTCGCCGTATTTTTGACATTTATCCGCGGCCGGGGATTCGACGCGCTTCCGCGCTGAGAAAGCTGGCAGCGATTGCCGGGCAACGCATACCGTTGGCAAGCCTCGTCGTTCCCCGGAAGATTCGTAACTTTGTCCGGTACAAACTGTGACTGGCCCGCGCCTGGCAATGGTCACAAACAGCTATCCGTTCGGCGACGGCGAACAGTTTGTCAAGGCGGAACTGAACGCACTGGCCTGCCAGTTTTCGACGATTGACGTGTTTCCCGTCGAAGCCCTTCCAGATACCACCGGCAGATCGGTGCCCGCCAACGTCACCGTACACAAACCGTTGCGAGCGCCCGATTCAGGTTCGAAACTGGGCGAGGCCCTGACAACCTGGAATGGACCATTACTGCCATGGCTGCGTGAGGCGCTGGCGCACCCCAACCAGGTCGCAGTTGGGACTCGTAAACGCGCCTGGCTTCGTGGCCTCGTGGATGCCCGGTTGGCCTGGCGCCGTCCAGAGCTGCGCAGTTACTTGCAGGATGGGCAGGCAGGCTCGGCGATTTATTTTTACTGGGGCCTGCCACTTACGGGGATCATTGCCAGCAGCCGCGCCAAAGCTGCTGCGGTGGTCCGTTTCCACGGCTATGACCTCTACCTCGACCGCAACGAAGGCTACATTCCATTACGCGGTCAGGTCGCCTGTTCGGCGCAGCACCTGGTCTTTGTGTCTCGGCACGGTATGGACCATTTTGTCGATCACTACGGCAATGCAGAACGATGCCGCGTCATGCGCCTTGGGACACCTGACATGGGCGTGGGGCCCGACCCGAATGGGCAACCTGTACAACTGGTCAGTTGCGCAAGATTGGTGCCGTTGAAACGGATCCCGCTGTTGGCGCGAGCCCTGCAGCAGCTTGACCGACCGGTTTGCTGGACCCATTTTGGTGACGGCCCGGACCGGGCCGATCTGGAGTCCGCCTGCCGGAATCCGCGTGACGGATTGCAGATCAACCTGAAGGGCGACGTACCGCACGAACAACTGCTGGACTGGTACAGGAACCACCCGGTCCACATGTTTGTAAATGCAAGCACAACCGAGGGCCTGCCCGTATCCGTCATGGAGGCGATGTCATTCGGTATTCCGGTGCTGGCAACAGATGTGGGCGGTACGGCAGAGCTGGTATCAGGTGACGGCGGCATGCTGATGCCTGCAAACATTGATCAGAACCTGCTGGCCGAGAATCTTGCATCTGCTATTGACCGGGTTCTTGCCAGTCCCGAAATGCGCCAGCGCGCGCGCCGCCAATGGCAGGACGTTGCCAGTGGCGAAACCAACAATGCAGCTTTTGCCAGGTGGCTGGCCACGGTTGCGGCCGACGGGGTCAACCGGTAATCAGGTTTTCCGGGTTGAGGCCCTGCAGGTCGTCCGGAACAAATAGTCCGTCCTTGCGCACTGTTTCGCCATCGAAACGAACCTCGCCACCACCGTAGTCGGCGCGCTGGATCAGAACCAGGTCCCAGTGGATCTTTGACCGGTTGCCATTGTCGGCGATTTCGTAGGCCTGCCCGGGGGTAAAGTGCAGGCTGCCCGCGATTTTTTCATCGAACAGGATGTCCCGCATCGGATCGCGGACATAGGGATTGAATCCCAGGCTGAATTCGCCAACATAACGGGCACCTTCATCGGTATCGAAGACCTCGTTCAGGCGGGTGACATCACCGTCGCACGTTGCGTCGACAATCTTGCCGTTTTTGAATTCCAGGCGAACATCGTTGTAACTGACACCCTCATAAATGGTCGGGGTGTTGTAGTGAATGACACCATTGACACTGTCGCGAACCGGAGCGGTAAAACATTCGCCGTCCGGGATGTTTCGTTCGCCGAAACAGGGAATGACAGGAATGTCCCGGATCGAAAAACGCAGGTCAGTGTCACCCGGCCCCAACAGCTCAACCTGGTCCGCGGCTTCCATACGGGCCTGAAGCGGCTTTGTCATGTTCTGCATATGGCCGTAGTCCATTGTGCAGACATCAAAATAGAACTTTTCGAACGCTTCGGTAGACAGTCCGGCCGCCTGGGCCATTCCGGGTGTCGGCCAGCGCAGCACAACCCATTTCGTCTTCGGAACACGAATCTTCATATGGACCGGCTCCAGGACGTGCTCCCTGTACAGGCGCATCTGTTCGGCAGGAACATCCGACAACTCGTTCGAATTATTGCCCCCGCGAACACCGATGTACGCCTGCATTCGTTCCATCTGGTACGCTTCGATTTCGCCCCACAGGCGAAATCCGTCGGCACCCATGGATTTGACCAGTTTGCGACTGATTCGATTGTCAGATGTCGAGACCAGTGGCGTCGCACCTGCCGCTGCCACGGCTTCGATCAGCGCCTCGACGAATGCATCCGGAGCACCGGTTGCATTGATGTAGACGGCTTCCCCGGATTGCAGGCGGCAGGAATGGTTGACCAGGACATCTGCCAGTTTGGTAAATCGTGAATCCATACTGCCCCTATTTGATGGCGACTGAAATATAGGCGCCCAACAAGGCACCATACGTCACAGTAGCGCCGGCACCATGCAACCCGGAATAGAGGTTGTATTCGTCGGTATCAAAATTTGCGGCACGTTCGGAAATCAAATAGCCCGCAACCGGCATCAGACCCATACCGATCCCGTGTACCCACGCCAACCGCCGGTGAACTGAAATCGTGTCGCGCTCCTCGTACTCATCCTCCAGTTTAGGTGCAAAAATCGCCAGCGACGCACCGGTCCAGTAACTGGTGAACGCTGCGACCCCCATTCCCAGATGGGCCTTGCGCAGTTTTTCCTGTTTCTGGATTGACGAACGGAAATTTTTCTTGTCGTAAAACAGCGCCCAGCCCAGTGCAACCTGTGCGGTCAACAAACCCAGGGTTCCGTACCCGACCGCCTGATGGACTTGCAGCATATTGTGGCGTTTCTGCAACTGCAGGTCCGCCTCGCTCGGTCCATCAGACACCGGAATCAGGAACGGGTCTACCTCGTCAGCACCGACGTGGGCAACCGGTGCCATGGCCAACCCGACGGCCAGCAGGCACAGGGCTGGAATGTGCAATTTACGGGAACGTGTCACCGGCAAAAACCCTTTGGGAAGTCAACGTGTTTCAGACAAGTTGGGTCAGGGTAGTCAATCCCGCCATTCGTTGTCAACCGTTGGCCAAAGCCACATCGGCGAATTGCAAAACCATGCAAGCAAGTATATACTTGCATGCAAATGACAAAGGGCAAACACAACCCGACAGATACGCGCCAGCGGATTATCGATGCCGCGTTCCAGCTGTTTACGGACCACGGGATCGAGGGCACGTCAACCCGGCAAATAGCTACGTTGGCCGGGGTCAACGAGGTCACACTGTTTCGCCACTTCGGAACCAAAGACGGGCTGGCCCGCGAAGTCGTTTCCTGTTCCTTCCCCAGCGATGCCCTGCCACGTTTGCAAAAAGTCGAATTCGGCGAGGACCTCGAGTCCGAACTGTACCAGCTGACAATGACCATTATCCGCCTGCACAGCGAACGACAGGACTTTTTCAGGTTCATCTTTGCCAATATCGTCAGCTACCCGGAACATCGTGATTTTTTTATTAATATGCAGCAGCCGATGCTGGATTTCCTGACCGAGTCGCTGGCACCAGAGTGCCAGCAGTCCGGGTTGGATCCGATGGTTGTCGCGCTTGAATTCATTGCCCCAATTGTGATGCGATCCATTCGTCGCTATTTCCTGGATCACGTATTGATCGAGGACGAAGAATTCGCAAGAACCCACGCCCGAATGATGGCTGCCGCCATTCGGCATCTTCAGGAGTGTTCGCCATGAAAAAATTCGGGATCATCACCGGCCTGTTGTTGTTTGCCCCCGGTGCCCCGGCAGCGGAAACCATTACCCTGCCCCAGGCGTTGTCGGGCGCCCGTACCAATGCACTGGAACTGCGCACATTTGACAGCGAACAGGAACGTGCCCGGG
>JBFJWU010000158.1:0-7658 GCA_041623475.1 bacterium
CCGTGTCAAAGCCGCTCGTTCATCAAAACGTCACACGAAAAAAGGGCGGCCGTCGAAATCGACGGCCGCCCCGATAGTTTCTCCCAGTTGGGACGTCTATTGCAACGTCGTCTGGGCTACCGCCGAGAATATCCTGTAATTCCAGGAATAACCATTGAAATGTATCAGGTGCCAATTAACGATGCGGGACCATCCACCGCACGGATACCCTGGGCACCAGGATCCGCAGCTGCACCAGGCAGGCCGCCACAGGTCGACCCATACCCAGGCGCCGCCACTTAGGGTTGACAATTTGAAGTCAAAGTAGACATCGCCTCGAATACCCAATTGGAATGGGCTCCAACTCATGACACCCCAGCGCAACGCCCCGGTCAACGGGATCTCGACACCAATGATTTGCAGCGTGCCACTGATACCGCCTTTGATAAAGCCCAGGTCACCATATGCACTTGCTGCCAAATTGAAACCGGCAGAAGGAGTCAAGATCAGCCGGGCGACACCAACTCTTTGGCAACTTCCGAAGAAGTTCGCCGCAGCGTCACAACCATTCTCGGCCTCGACGGTAAGTTCCAGGTCAAGAGAAGCAGTCCCGACGGCACAAAACGAAACATTCAGGCCAATGCCGCCAATTCCGTAGTTGTAGTTGATACACGCCTGCTTGGAATACTCGGCCAGGTTCCAATTATTGTAATAATCCTGAATCGTCTGGCTGGCACCCCACAGGGAATATCCGAGAACTTTCAGACCAGCGTCATAGCCCGAACCGACCAGCGACACATATGCATTTCCGTTGGCCCACGCCTCAAAGATTCGCAGCGACAACCAACCGGTCAAGTCACCATAGCCACCCTGCCGGCTCTTGGCTCCGTCCAAATCCAACCGCTGGTCGGTATAGAATCGGTATCCACCGCCGACAATACTGTTGCCCGACCAGTCCTGCTTGTTGTAATAGAACGTCTTGACATTGGCCGCATTGTTGTCAGGCGCAACAGGCGCAACCGCCACTTCGATCGACTTGCAGTTGTTGGCTTCGGTATCGATGTTGCTCTTCTCGTCGAAGGGGACGTCCAGGCAGGAATCAATGATAAACAAGCTGTAATCCGCCCATGCTGGCGTCGTATTGGCCTGTGGCGCATCGCCGGTTGTCTGCAGGGCAAACAGTGTTTCATCATCGAGAAACAAGTCAAATGAAAAGACAGAGGGCGCACCGACGTTTAGAAAAGTCACCGGAGCACCATAATCCAGGTCCGGCCCTTCGGCACCAGCGTTTCCGACCAACAGCGGCACAGCCGTCTCGGCACAACCCAGTACAATCGCCTGCCCGGTATCCGGATCCAGTTTGGGATCACCATTACCATCCAGGTCCAGCTCGGCTGGGCAAATTGCGAAATCGGCAATCACCTGATCGCCATCAACCAGTTCAGCCAACTGGTTGACCTCCCCAGCGGTTGGCCCTGTACCCGGATCAAGTCCCTGCAGATCGATCGTCAGGTCCACAGACAGGAATACGTCCGCATTATCCGGTACGGTTTCGGTCACGCCGTCTTCGGTTGGTGCCGTTGCACCTGGGGGCAGCGTACTGGCCAGGTCCACCGGCACAACAGCCACAGATGACTGCGATTCCATCAGGTCCAGGGCGATGTCAGCTCCGGGGCTCTGCGATACACGAATCGTCTTGACGCAACCGTTGGAATCCTTGACAACAAAATTGACCAACTGGACCAGGCCGACATCCTCGTCCAGGGGCGCACTGCCATCCAGCAGCAGGCAGACGTCAACGTCACCTTTTTCATTTTCCAGGTTCCATTGGTTGAAGAATGCCGTATTGAAATCTTCTTCGTTAACTTCGCCTGCCTCGGTTTCGTTGCTGACCATCTTCGGGTTGACACCGATCCAGATGTTAAAGTCACGGAAATCAGCCATTGAGCCGTCTGAATTCTTCAGGCAATCACTGGGTATGAGGAATTCCTGCTCCAGGTAGATCACGTTAATGTCGGTACCTACGTGAACACCTTCCCGAACCGCCTTGAACCCGCCCAGGCGACACGTGGCGATATCCGCCGTGCCCAGTTCGGCCTCGGTCAGTTCAGTACTGTGTTCCTGGACCAGGCCGATCAGCAACTGGTCCTCGGTATACTCAGCCGCCCCTTCGAAAACCATTCCGACGCGAATCGGATGATACGCGTAGTACTCATCCTGCTCTTCGTCACGGTCATTACTGATCACCCGCAGGGCCAGAACCGTTTCGCCCTCGGTCAGGATCGCATTGACGGTCCCTTCCAGCGAGCCAATCTGTTGAATAATCTCCAGCAGCTCTTCACAGCCGCTTCCAAAGACGGTAAACGAAGCCGCCAGGATAAGATGAAAAAAACGACGCATTGTAATCCTCCACGAGCGCGAACGGTTAATTGACTGTCCGGGAATTCCCTCCCGGAATTTTTTGCTTTAACAACTATAAAACGCCGTTCTCAAAAAGTCAACACCGCGGTTGTAGAATTTTTTCAATCCGCGCAAAAAGAATACGGACGACCGCGGGCACGAAAACAGCCTGGTACCCAAATCCCGAGGCGGCAACCGACTGGTCAATGGATGACCACGTTGACGGCCGAAAGCGGCGACGACGGATTCTGACTGAAAGGCATTTACCCGGGCCAACTGATTGACGAGGTATGGGACGGGCTCCTGTCTTGAAAGACGGTCAATTGCATTTCCCGGCCGACCGCCAGCCAAGGAACTATCCGTCACACGTCTCAGGGTCCAGCAGGTTACAGATGATCTGTTCCCGCTCGCATTGCGACAGGCATTCGGTATCGTATTCGCATCCGGTGAAACACGGCACATAAACGTCGCGGCCGCAATCGACAAACCGCCGGTCGCATGGTTCGGCGCAGTCAAGCAGCCGGGCGTACTCGGCAGAACAGTCACGCTGCTCGAAAAGGCAGGCATCCAGCACATTGACCAGCCCGGCGCACCGGTCCTGGATACATTCCACGAATTGGTTGTATTCGCTACAGGTCCGGGGAACCGCAGGCGTACTGCAGCCAATCGCTATGATCATCAAAAACGGAATGCGGTTTTGAATCTGGACCATTGTTTCAGGTTAACCGCCATCGCCACCACCACGAATCACGCCGCTGGTTGTGATTCAAAAGGTGTGCCCGGGGACAGAATCGAGTCAAAGCGCAGCGTGACGGGAGCGTAGCGACCTACTCCGACATTCGGCATCCAGGGTTGGACGCCGATCGGCAGTTCACCAAATCCTTTGCAAAATGGCAAATGTCACGGCAATGATTGAACAAAAGGTGTGCCCGGGGACAGAATCGAACTGCCGACACGGGGATTTTCAGTCCCCTGCTCTACCGACTGAGCTACCCGGGCGCTTTGATCTAAATCTTGAATTCCCTGAATAGGGAGCGTTCAGGGTATCGGAATTTGATTCGCGTTGCCAACCAAAAAATCAAACAAAATCGGGTTCAAAATCCGGGTCCAGACCGGGGGCAGACCATTCAAATGCGATCGAGAACAACTGATGCAGCAGGCGACCTGTGGCACCCCAGATTACTTTGGTTTCGCCATCCGGGTGCGGGTAATTGAAATAGTCGACAAACCCGTTTCGCCCGCGATAGACGACCGGTTTGCCGGTGTAAATGGATGGATCCAGAAGGTCCGGAACAGATGCAAAAAAATACTCTGCGACTTCACGTTCGCTGGGAACGATTTTTGGCAGATCATCAAACCAGCAGACGACGGGGTGAACCCAGTAATTGGTAATTGTCGGTATCCCGGGAAACCGTCCCAGAATCTCGCCTTGCTCCGCATCAATCCCCAGTTCTTCAAACGCTTCCCGCTGAGCCGCCTGGACGAAACTCTCACCCTCTTCAATTTTGCCGCCAGGGAATGAGATCTGACCGCTGTGTTCTTTCATTGTCTCGGGACGCCGCATGAACAAGAGGTGCGGTGTCTCGTTGATGGGGACAACGGGTACCAGAACCGCCGCCGGGCGACTGTCTGCCCACGGTTCGTCGTCCGCGTCCAGGTCGTGTAGTTGCTGATTCAAATGCTGCCGCAACCTGGTCGGCTGCTGCGCAAGTTCCAGATATTCGTCGGCGACAGAACTCATGCAGATTATTATATCGTCGGCACCCCCTTATTGACACGCCAGTCAATTTCCTGGTCGACTACAAGTACCTTGCATAAGGTTGCACGCGTGCCACACTACGCCTGCATTTGCGGTAATATCTGTGGCATCAACTTTGCAAGACGACAGGTAGTAATGTTGCAAAGTAGCTAAGTGGGACTATCAGATGTTTGAACGCAACCGCAAAAAACCTTATCAGAAGGTTGTTGACACCCGGAGGAACGGCTGGCAGGATCTTCGCCCGGTCGACATCCTGCTTGTTGACGACGACCCGGACTTTCTGGCGTGGTGCGGGACGATGCTCGAAAAAGCGAAGTACACCGTATTAATCGCCAAAGACGTTACAGAAGCATTGGACGCGCTCGCATCCACGGACCCGCGTGTAATTATTTCCGACATCAACATGCCCGGAGCTTCAGGAATTGATTTCTGCCGGAATCTCCGCAGCCACGGTCTGGATGAAATTCCTTTTATCTTTTGTACATCAATGGACCGAACGGGCGATCACATACGCGGCAGCCGCGTCGGTGCCGATGCCTATGTGTCGAAACCGGTCGACATAACTGTCCTCCTCGAGAAACTCCGCCGCATCCTGCGTGCTCAGGATTTCTTTGAACGAGACCAGGTCCAACAGGAGGATGACAGGGTGGTTGGCAACATGCCCCGAACCGGCTTGCTTTCCGAATACCCGTTTGTCTACGTATTGCAAGAGGCCACCCGCAACATCAACAGCGCGATTATCCGAATCACGGACAATGGCCAGGCTGTCGGGACGGTTGGAATCGCCCATGGTTCGGTCACCTATGCCGCGGTTCGCGGAATGGTTGGCATCAACGGGTTGGAATATCTGTTTTCGCGACAATACGGTCAATGGGTGATTGAAACTTCCGACGAGGACATCCAACCGAATCTGGTCGGCTCAATTGACGAGATTATCCTGGGGACCATCGCCCGGATCGCACAGCGATCCGAAGACGAGGCAATGGTTGCAGCCGCCAACGTCAAACTGCGAATCAACTATGGTCCGGCGCTGCTGCAGCAGGTTTTAACAGAGCCCGAACTGGCGGTACTGCGAGCCCTGGACCGCAACGGTCGACTGGGGCCAACGATCAAAGATCTGGAAATCGACGTAAGTTCTGCAGTTCCAATGATTGGCAGCCTGATCGAAAAAGGCCTGATCGTACCAAACTGAATCCGTCCGGATCAGGTCGTATATTCTGCATTGAGCCTGACATATTCATAGCCCAGGTCGCTGGCCCAGACGGTGGCTGCTCCGTTGCCCTTGCCGATCCGAACACGGATTGGAACCGTGTCCTGTTGCATCGCCTGCTCGGCCTCCGCCAGGTTCTCGGCGGCCAGATTTTCGCCTCGCCGGAACAGCATGACACCACCGACCTCGATTTCCAGCATCTCCTCCAGCAAAACCACGTTGGTTTTACCCGCGGCCATCGCGATTCGACCCCAGTTGGGGTCGGCGCCGTACAGCGCTGTCTTGAACAGTGGTGACGAACCGATTTCCCGGGCGACAATCTCGGCATCGGTGTCCGACAATGCGCCCTCAACCGTGATCCGGGCGATCCGTCGTGCACCTTCACCGTCCCGAACGATCATCAGCGCCAATTCCTGGCACACGGCCTGAACCGCCTTTTCCAGTGCCTGCACAAGTTCCTCGCGTTCCAGCACCTTTGCCTGCGATTTCCCGGTGGCCACCAGGACTACTGTGTCATTTGTGGACTGGTCCCCGTCGACAATGATGCGGTTAAACGAATGGTTGACAGCGGTTTGCAGGACATCATCCAGTTCACTGGGCAACGCCTCAACGTCCGTACACAGGTAGCAAAGCATTGTTGCCATATTGGGCGCAATCATCCCCGCACCCTTTGCGATACCCGACACCTTTCCAACCGCTGACCCGTCTGCCAACTGGACTGGCAAAGTAAAAACCTTGCTGCCATCGTCGGTCGTCATAATCGCGGCGGCACAGTCGTCCCATCCGCTCGCAGTCAACGACCCGGCCGCAGCCGGAATGCCTGCCCGGATCTTGTGCAATGGCAATGGCACGCCGATTACACCTGTGGACGAAACCAGTACCTCGTGCTCATCGCAGTCCAGCGTCTGGCTGACAGCCCGCGCCATTGCCTTTGCCGCTTTTGGACCATCGTCGCCTGTACAGGCATTGGCATTTCCTGAATTAACAACAATCGCTTTAATCGGGCGCCGCGGACTACTGCGTTTCAGTTGTTCTGTCCAGCGAACGGCCGCAGATTTCAACTGGTGGCGTGTTGTCACAGCCGACCAGGAAGCGCCATCAGGAAAGTGAAACAATGCGATATCCGGATTGCCGCTCGCTTTAATACCAGCTGTAGCAGCCCCACACAAGACACCGTCGATTGTTAGTTCTGTATCGCTCATTCTGTCCCCGGCTTACTGGTCGTGTTCGCTGTAATATTGTTATCCAGTCGCCAAATTATTCTGCCCGAAACGGCTCGCCGGGCCAAGTGCCTTATGGTACACTGGACCCCGACGCGACCGATGTTTGAAGGCGGCGCGTACACATCGCCATCAGGACATAAACGGTTGCCGTAATTAAGTATTTCCACCTCAGCCACCTGGCTGCCGGACTGTCATGCGGTCTATGGTACCGATGCGGAATGAACCGGCGTTCAGGACAGGAAGGGAGACCACAATGCATCTAATGGCTACTCAATGGGGAGATTTTCCGATCCCCGGACCGGCCGTTGTCGCCGCTATGATCCTGATCGGATTTGGCGTATTCTCGCTGTCGATGTTCAAGCGCATGCGCCTGATTGCCGCGTGCGGTGACTCGGAAGAGCCGGTACTCGAGTCCATTCCTGAGCGCGTCAAACGGATGTTGTGGATCGCCTTTGGTCAGTCCAAGATCTGGAAGGACCCGGTTGCCGGGCCGATGCACGCGTTCATCTTCTGGGGGTTCCTGGTTCTGGGCATCCGGACCGTGACCTTGTTTGCAGATGGAATTTACCCTGGAGCCAGTGAATACATTCTGTTTGGCAGTTTGAAACCGGCATACCTCGTAACCAAGGATGTCATCCTGGTTATTGTCCTGGCGGCGGTCCTGTATGCGATGTTTCGCCGTATTGTCCTGAAACCCGCCCGAATCAAGAAAAGTGGCGAAGCGGTGCTGATCCTGGGCTTTATTGGATCCCTCTGCGTGACAGACTTCCTGTCTGATGCCGCGCTGTTTGCGATGGGCGGCGGAGCGAACATGGAGTCGATCGACGCCCGGTGGAGCCCGTTCACTTATTTCCTGGCGCAGGGATTTGTCGGCATGTCCGACGATCCGTTGCAGTGGATTCACGGGATCAACTATTTCATTCACATCGGTATCATTCTGGTGTTCCTGAACATGCTGCCGCTGGGCAAGCATTTCCACGTCATTACCGCGATTCCAAATTCGTTCGCGACGCGACTTCAACCCCGTGGCAAGATTCGCAGCGTCGACCTGAGTTTCTTTTTTGACGAGGAAGCGGCGGCCGCGGCA
>JBFJWU010000159.1:0-7531 GCA_041623475.1 bacterium
AACCGTATCGCCGTCCTGCAACTGCCCCGGTTCAATGACACGAAAATAGATGCCGGTCCGGCCGCTGTCCAGGAACCGCTTGACGATCGCCGGGTCGCCTATGCGAATGCCCAGTTTGAAACAGGGAATCCGCGGCTGAGTTGCTTCGACCACAACGGATCCGATCCGGAATCGGTCACCGACATGGACCGCGTCTTCCAACAGCCCGGTACTGGTCAGGTTTTCGCCAAATTGCCCGGGTCGCAGTTCGTCGCGGTCCAGTTGGCCGGCCCACCACGGGTAATGTTCGTGCGGGTACAGGTAGACGGCCTTGTCGCGGCCACCGTGGTTGGCCAGGTCCGCCTGGCCGTCTGCCGCAAAGCCGGCGAAGCCGACCGTCTGCGGACCTGTCACCGGCGACTTGAAGATCCCGGTCAGGACAGTGCCGCCGTTCCATTCCACGGGTAACGGCATCCCGACATTGACAGAGATGATCTTCATTGGGGCATCGTAGCCGAAACGGCGGGCAACGCCTGCAAGGCCTCATACCACCTGCGGGCAATTCGTTTCTCACCGGATTCCGTGGCATGCAATCCGTCATACGTGTGGACGCGGTCATCAAAGCCTGTCCATTGGTCCACCAGCAGGACCGGCTGTTGTTCGCTGTGGGTGCGCCCGACCACGTCCGGCAGCAGGCGGTTCAACTGTTTAACCTGCGCCCGGATCGGCTTTCCGGGGATGACCTGCGCCACCAGGATCACGATCCCGGGTTGGCGCGACTGCAGGCCGCGGATGATCATTTCGATTTCAACGGCTGTTTCGTCGATATCCTGGCCCTGCAACAGGTCGTTTGAACCGATATGCAACAGGACAATGTCAGCCGGGTTTTTCTGCAGCCAATAGCTCAGCCCCGTCAGGATCTGGTCGGCGCGCCAGCCGCTGTGGCCCTCGTGGTCACCGTCGAAATCTGTAAATCGCGGCGTGCCCCGATAGGACCCCTGCATACTGCCGACAAAGTCATAGGCCACCCCGGCCTGATCCAGGCGTTTGGCCAGCCAGTAGCGATACGACGCGTAACCACCGTCGCCGTGGGTAATCGAATCACCCAGCGGCATGATGCGTACAACCGGCCCGGCGGCAACCCTGGTCGCACTGTCCAGGTCACCGGTCGACCCCGATGGCGATTCCGTACAGGCACCCGCCAGCAGCGCCCAGCACAGAATTACCGCCAGGCGTCGTTCAGGCGTTTTCGCTCTCCGAACCGGCCATGTTTTTCAGCACCGTATGCAGGATGCCACCATTGCGGTAGTAATCCACTTCGACCGGTGTATCGACGCGAACAACGACCTGGAAAGATTTCGTTGATCCATCCGCCGCAGTCGCGATGACCTCCAATTCGTTCTTGGGCCTCAGTCCGTCACCCAGACCCGGAATATCAAAGGTTTCCTCGCCGGTCAGACTCAGGCTGTCGGCCGACTCGCCGGACTTGAACTGCAATGGCAGCACGCCCATGCCGACCAGGTTGGACCGGTGGATCCGCTCGTAGCTGACCGCAATCACAGCCCGCACACCCTGCAGGATCGTGCCCTTGGCGGCCCAGTCCCGGCTGCTGCCCGTGCCGTATTCTTTGCCGGCCAGGACGACCAGGGGCGTACCGTCTTGCTTGTATTTCATTGCCGCGTCGTACATGGACAGCTTTTCCCCGGTGGGCAGGTAGCGAGTGTAGCCGCCCTCGACCCCGGGCACCAGCTTGTTGCGGATTCGGATATTGGCAAAGGTCCCCCGCATCATGACTTCGTGGTTGCCACGGCGGGACCCGTAGGAATTGAAGTCCCCGGGCTGGACGCCGCGGTCCATCAGCCATTTGGCTGCCGGGCTGTCCTGGGCGATGGAACCCGCGGGTGAAATATGGTCCGTGGTCACCGAGTCGCCAAACAGCGCCAGTACCCGGGCACCCCGGATCGCCTGGATTTCCGCCCGGTCCGCGCTCAGGGTTTCAAAATATGGCGGCTTGCGGATATAGGTTGAATCCTCGTCCCAGGCATACCGTTCGCCCTCGGGTACGGCAATGTTGTTCCACGTTTCGTTGGCCGTAAATACCCGGCCATACTCTTCCTCGTACATCGCCTGGGTAATACACTGGCCGACGGTTTCGTTGATCTCGGCCTTGGTCGGCCAGATGTCCCGCAGGAACACGTCGTTGCCATCACGATCCTTGCCGATCGGATCGCTGGTAATGTCGATGTCGATTGTGCCGGCCAGCGCATAGGCGATGACCAGCGGTGGCGAGGCCAGGTAATTGGCCCGCACATGGCTGTGGATTCGGCCTTCAAAGTTCCGGTTACCGCTCAGGACCGAGGCCGCCACCAGGTCATTGTCGTCAATCGCCTGCTCGATTTCCTGTTTCAGCGGGCCGCTGTTGCCAATACAGGTCGTACAACCGTAGCCGACCGTCTGGTAGCCCAGGTCATCCAGGTACTTGTCCAGTCCCGATGTTTCCAGGTAGCGGGTAACCACCTTGGAGCCCGGGGCCAGGCTGGTTTTTACGTACGGCGGGATCTTCATTCCCAGCTCGCTGGCTTTCTTTGCCAGCAGTCCGGCACCAATCATCACCGACGGATTCGAGGTGTTGGTACACGAGGTAATCGATGCCACCACCAGCGAGCCGTCGCCCAGGGTTGTGGCCTGTCCGTCGATTTCAATCTGGACAGTTTTACGCCGCGAACCGTCCCCGGCGATCATCTCCATGGCCTTGGTAAAGGCGGTCGGCGAATCTTCCAGCAGGATCCGGTCCTGGGGACGCTTGGGGCCGGCAATGGATGGCTGAACCGTGTTCATATCCAGTTCAATCACCGTTGAATACGTGGGTTCCGGCGTATCGGCGTCGCAGAACATGCCCTGGGCCTTGCAGTACGCCTCGACCAGGTTTACCAGGGTTTCCGGACGGTTGGTCCGCCGCATGTACTCCAGGGTCTCGCTGTCCACGGGAAAGAATCCACAGGTCGCGCCGTATTCCGGCGCCATGTTGGCGATGGTCGCCCGGTCAGGCAGGCTCAACCGCGCCAGGCCCTCGCCGAAGAACTCGACGAACTTGCCGACGACCCCCAGCTCGCGCAAAATTTCGACAACCCGCAGGACCAGGTCGGTCGCAGTGGCGCCTTCGGGCAGTTCGCCTGTCAGGCGAAACCCGACCGTTTCCGGCAGCAGCATGTACAGCGGCTGGTCCAGCAGCGCGGCCTCGGCCTCGATCCCACCAACGCCCCAGCCCAGGATGCCCAGGCCATTGATCATCGTGGTGTGCGAATCGGTACCCACCAGGGAATCCGGGAACGCCACGGTTTCGCCCTCGACAATGCGGGTGCTGACCACCCGGCCCAGGTATTCCAGGTTGACCTGGTGAACGATACCGGTAGCCGGCGGTACAACGCGGAAATTGGCAAACGTATCCGCACCCCAGCGCAGGAACTCGTACCGTTCGCGGTTGCGCTCGAACTCCAGCTCGGCGTTCTTCTGCAGCGCCTCTTCGGACCCGTAGTAATCAATCTGCACGCTGTGGTCAATCACCAGATCCACGTCCAGCACCGGGTTGATGCGCGTCGGGTCGGCACCCAGTCGCTCGACCATTGCGTCGCGCATCACCGCCAGGGCAACCACCGCCGGCACGCCGGTGAAATCCTGCATGACCACACGGGCAGGCTTGAACGGCACCTCGCCGTCGGTGTCCGGTTTCGGCTGCCAGTTCGCCACATAGCGTACGTCGTCTTCGGTAATGGTATAGCCATCCACCTGTCGCAGGACCGCCTCCAGCAGGATCTTGATGGTCATGGGCAGGCGCGCAACGTTTTCAAACCCCGACTGCTTCGCCAGGTCCGGCAGGCTGTAGTACGTCACCGTACCGTCCGCAGTTTCCAGGGTTTTCTTGACGCCGAACGGATCGTTGTTGGCTGCGCTCATGGGCTGGTAGGGTCCTTTCATTGACGGTCGGTCCGGCCGGCGGCAGGCCGCAGGACGAATCCGGAACGCTGGTTCGAAACGCGGCCCGGAAGCAGGCCGCAAGCCCTTATTTTAACGGTCTTCCCCTGCCCCGGGCAACGTGCGATTGGTCCGCCTGCGGTTCAACCGGTGCATCAGACCACTACCGTCACGGATTGTTACAATACGAATCAAGAACAGGAGGCAATCAGCCATGCAACCGAACATTCGACGAGTTGATGAATTTGGAACCCAGGCCCCAGCCGTACCGGGCAGTCGTGCTCGCGCCAGCGAGTTTATTGCCGGTGTCTACCGCTGGATGGCCATCGGCCTGCTGATCACCGCCGGGGTCGCCTGGTTTGTGGTCAGTACGCCAGCGTTGATGAACGCAATCGTATCCAACCAGTTGCTGCTGTTTGGCCTGCCCATGGCAGAACTGGCACTGGTCTTCTGGCTGAGCGCCCGCATCAACAAACTGAGCGTCAATGCGGCGACGATCATGTTCCTGACCTTCAGCGCCCTGAACGGCGCAACGATCAGCCTGTACCTGATGATCTACACAGCATCGTCGGTGGCCAGTACATTTGTTATTACGGCCGGTATGTTCGGCACCGCAGCCGTCTGGGGTGCGACCACCAAACGGGACCTGTCCGGGATGGGCAGTTTCCTGTTTATGGGCCTGATCGGCATCATCATCGCGTCGGTCGTCAATATGTTTATGGGCAGTTCGCGGATGGACTGGATCATCAGCGTGGCCGGTGTCGGGATCTTTGCCGGACTGGCCGCCTACGACAACCAGCGGCTGCGGCGAATGGCCGACCAGGTTGGCAGCGGCGAATCCCTGGCCAAAGCCACGATCATGGGTGCCCTGGCGCTGTACCTGGACTTCATCAACCTGTTCATCATGTTGCTGCGCCTGCTGGGCGATCGTCGGGACTGAGCGGACCGGCCGGCGTAACCGGCTGACCACAATCCGGCAGGAGGACCATTGGACGGCGACAGCCACGCCTGGCTGTGGGACACCCCGCAGTTCCTCAAGGGCATCGGCCCCAAGAAAGCACGCGAACTGCAATCCCGCGGTGTCGTTGATGTCTATGACCTGCTGAACTTCCTGCCCCGGGGTTACCGGGACTACCGCGCGGTACTCAGCCTGTCCGAGGCCATGGATGGGGTCGAAGCCTCGTTTCGGGTGCGCGTGGTGACCCCGCCCAAACGAGCCTACCGCCGCCGCTTTTATCGCGCCGAAGTCGAGGACGACAGCGGCCTGGCCGAACTGGTCTGGTTCAGCAACAAACTGTACGGTCCCTCGGCGGACCTGCAACCCGGGCAGCAGATCTGGATCGTCGGCAAACCCAGCAAACGCCGCACGGTCATGTCGTTTTCCCACCCGCGCATTTTCAGTGACATGTCCCGCGTCGACATTGAACCCATGTACCGAGGTATCCCCTGGCTGAGCGGCGGCCTGCGCAAGGCCGTCAAGGAATTGGGCAAACGCCTGCAGGCCGCAGACCCCCTGCCCGCTGAACTGCGGGACGCGTGGCAGGTCCCGGACTGGCGCGCCGCATTTACCCAGGTCCACGCACCCGGCACAAACGACCCACTGGAAGATGTTTATGCGTTTCGCAGCAACGGTTATCGCCGTGTCGCCGCCGACGCGTTTTTTTCCTGGTTTCTGGGGATGGGCATGCGTCGCCGGTCGATGCAGCGGGTCGAGACCCGGCCGATCCAGGTCGGGGACGACATCGTCGACCAGCTGCGCGCCGCCCTGCCGTTTGCCCTGACCGGCGACCAGCAGGCGGCGCTGGATGCGATCCTTCAGGATATGAACCAGTCCACGCCGATGTTTCGCCTGGTCCAGGGCGATGTCGGCAGCGGCAAGACCGCCGTTGCCCTGCTGGCGGCTGCTGTTGCCGCCCGGGCTGGCGGCCAGGTGGCCCTGCTGGCCCCCACCGAAATCCTGGCCGGGCAGCACGCCCGGTTCTTTGACGAGGTCCTGGGGGGCATGGGCATCCGTATTACCCGCCTGACCGGCTCGCTCAGTGCGATCCGCCGCAAGGAAGTCCTGCACATGATCCGCAGCGGTGCGGTGGACATCGTCATCGGGACCCACGCCCTGCTGCAGGATGCCGTCGAATTCCAGGACCTGCGCCTGGTGGTTATTGACGAAGAACAGCGCTACGGCGTCATGCAGCGCAGCGCCCTGCGGTCCAAGGGCGGCGCCCCCCACACGCTGCTGCTTTCGGCCACGCCCATCCCCCGGTCCCTGTCGCTGGTGCTGCTGGGTGACACCGATGTGACGGTCATTCGCGAAAAACCGGCCGGTCGCGCACCGGTCGAAACCCGGATCATTCCCGAGGACGGCAAACGCGAAGTCCTGGAACACATCAAGACAGAGCTGGACGCTGGCCACAAGGTCTTTTTCCTGTATCCCCGGGTCGACGACCAGCCCGACAGCGACCAGGCCTCGGTGGTCGAAATGCACCAGCGCCTGGCCGATTACTTTGGCGCCGACCAGGTCGGCCTGCTGCACGGGCGCATGGCCGGCGACGAGAAAGACCGGATGCTGCGCAGCCTGAAAGACGGCCGCATTTCGATCCTGGTCACGACAACAGTCATCGAAGTCGGCGTCGACGTGCCCGATGCCACCATCCTGGTCATTGGCCACCCCGATAATTTTGGATTAAGCCAGCTGCACCAGATCCGTGGCCGCATTGGCCGCGGCAACCTGCCGGGCACCTGCTACCTGCTGGTCGACGACGGCACCGGCGACGACGCGCTGGCCCGCCTGGATGTGATGACCCAGACCAATGACGGGTTCGAGATCGCCGAGGCAGACCTGGAACTACGCGGCCCTGGCAGCATGCTGGGCACCCGCCAGAGCGGCATCCCCGACATCCACCCCGTCCTGCTCCGCCGCTTCAGCGACCTGGCCACCGAAGTCCGCGCCAGCGCCGAAGCCATCCTTGACGAAGACCCCCACCTGACCGCCCCCCAATGGCGCCGCGTCCGCGAAATCCTGCAACGGAAATGGGACATGAGCGCGGAAGCGTGACCGTCCGGTGAAGAGGGTTAGCCACAGAGGCACAGAGGAAGAGAAGAACTTTCACCACGGGGGACATCCGCCGTCGCTAAAGCTAAGGCGGACAGGCTGGGGAAAGGCAGGGGGAAGACAAGAATAAGAATTGAAAAGAGTTTCACACCACAGAGGACACAGAGGGCACGGAGGGGGAGAAGGCAGGAAAGAAGGGAAGAAATAAAAACGATAAGTCAGCCCCAATCAAATCCAGTCCATTTACAACAAATTCCGGAATTACCCCACGACCGCGCACGCCGTGGCAAACGGCCCGACCCCGCACCTGCCCATTGAGCAAGGAAATGCTGTTCGAGTGGTAACGAGTTCATTTCCTGCGGCCCCAGCCAGGTGCCCTTTTGGCGGAGCCTTTTGGGCAAGCAAAAGGCGACCCAGTCTCCAGCAGAAGTTTTGCGCCTGCCTCGGCAAGCCGCGCGCTTAACTCCGGCGCGCACTCATCGGGACCGATCTCCGTTTCCCACTTGAGCAGCATATCGCCCGTGTCGAGAC
>JBFJWU010000160.1:0-7503 GCA_041623475.1 bacterium
AAATTGCGGATCCACGTACGGGATCTACACGCCCGGCGACGGCAATTTCGTGTTTTCCGGGAACCGCATCAATGGCGGCAGCGCCGGGATCCACAGCTACGGAATTTACCTGGACTGCGACACGGCAGTCCTGGTTAACAACTTCTTTGACGGCGGCAACGCTGCAAAATCGGGCAGTGGCGACAGTTACGGTATTTACCATCGGGACGCCAACTGCAAGATCTATTTGGCGCACAACACCCTGTTTGGCGGAATCAGCCAGAACGGCTCGTCCTATGGGTCGGTCGGGTTTTACTATCGCGGTGGACCAGGCGGTACCGCGATCCTGGATAACAACGTGATCGATCCGGGTGACGCGATTATCGATAACGCCTACGGAATTATTGCTTCAAATTCGGGCGGTGGCGGTGGATTGCACCTGGCAAATACGCTGATCTGGGGCGAGGATATGGACTTCCTGGTCCGGGACATCAACTGGAACCGATGGTATACAACCCCGGCACAGGTGGACAACTGCAGCGACTGGTACGCCTGTGGTTCCGCGACCGGAACCTTGTCCAGTGACCATTACCTGACCAATATTGAAGCAGGCGACATCACCATCTCGACGGTGACCAGCCCCGTCGTCAATGCCGGCGGCCCGGTCAGCAAAGTCGTCAATGGCATCAATGTGACGGGTACCAATATTGATATCAGCGGCGATTCCAGGGACGGCCAGCCCGACCTTGGCGCAGAAGAACTTTGAGGAAGGCCGGAATGACGAACCTGACAATTAACGGAAGCATTTCAATGAAAAACCTGACAGAAAATTTCATTTTCGCTTTGACCGTTGCCGGACTCTTGACGGCGGTCGGTTGTGAAGACACGGTCAAGGAGATTCTGGCCGACGTGACCAATCCGACGACAACGGCGGTCACCACCACATCCGTCCTGGAATACGAATGCCAGGACGAGGACGGTGATGGCTACGGACTGGCGTGTGAGCTGGGCACGGACTGCGATGACAATGACCCGGATGTTCACGAGTTTGCCGTTGGCTATGTCGATAATGACAAAGACGGCGTCGGCAGCATCGATACCGTGGCCATCTGCAAGGACCGGCCGGTCACTGGTCAAAGTTTGACCAATACAGACTGCGATGACGACAACCCGGACATCTACCAGATGACGATTGGCTTCCCCGATCGCGACGGCGACGGACACACCAATGGCACATCGGAAAGCCTGTGCGCCGGCGCATCCCTGCCGGCAACCTACGAGGCCACGGCCGACAGCCCGGTCGACTGCAATGATGAAGATCCGTCGATCTATCCCGGTGCCACGGAAATCAATTTTGACGGCATTGACCAGGACTGCAACGGCAGCGAGCCGATCCCGTCCGGCAGCGATGGCATTTTTGTCAGTACGTCCGGCGATGACGCTACCGGATCCGGCACCAAGGGTGCCCCGTTCCGGTCGATCAGCCGGGCGCTGGTTGCCCTGGCCAACGACCCGTCCAAGGGTGTCTTTTTGGCTGCGGGAACCTATTCCGAACAAGTCACGCCGGCCGACGCGGCCTATGGCGCAACCAAGCCGACCAACACGCGTATTTACGGTGGCTACAACAACGCATTCAGCAGCCAGGATGTGGACGGTAACAAAACGACCATCAAGTCCACCGCGAGCAACGGGTATGCGGTCGAGGTCACCCCGGACGCGACTGCGGAACTGGTCGGCCTGACGATCACGCTGGATTCCCAGGACGGGACCCAATATGTGATCTATAACCGAGGGATGCTGACACTGCGCAATACGACGATCGACGGCGATGGCCTGTCAACCGGCACAAAATATGGCGTGTTCAATCAATCGGGCAGTACCCTGGTCGCCAATGATTCAACGATCAAGAACCTGCGCACCAGTGACTCGACCGCTTACGGCATTTTCCTGACGTATGCAAAAGGTACAGTCAATGGCTCCGACATTACGATGGGCGGTACGGACAGCAACCAGAGTTACGGGATTTACCTGAACTCCACCAATCCGACCGACCGGTTGACCGTGTCCTGGTCGGATATTGACGCCGGACCGGAAAACAACGGCACGACCTATGGGATCTATGCGTACGGTGAGTTTCTGCTGGAAGACAGTACGGTTGACGGCGGCAGTTCGGACTCATCAATGTACGGACTGCGCCTGCGGGACCCCAATACCGGCGACAACCAATTGATTTCAGCGACGATCCGCAATTCGGCCATTTATGGCGGGGAAACGTGGGCCCTTTCGTCACCCTACGGCGTGCACGCAGAGTATTTGTACCAGCTGAATATCGAGGACTCGGAAATCGTCGGCGGTCACGGCAGTTCCGCCCGTGGGGTCTACGGACGCTACAACAGCAACACCACCATCAGCGATTCCCGCCTGGACGGTGGCGAAACCTGGAATACCGGGTACGGCTATTACTCGGACGATGATATCAATATCACGCTGGAAGACAACGTCTTTCGTGGGCCGACCATGCTGACCAATAACGATGGCTCTTATGGAATCTATATCCGTGATGCCAGCGGCGATGTTGTTATTCGCGACAATCGCGCGGTCGGAGGCGCGGTTGACGCGGGTGAACTGGACTGGTTTGGCTCATCGTACGGCGCCTATTTCTACCAGAACTTCGGGTCCTTGCTGGTCGAAGACAACCGGTTTACTACCCCCGACGGCGAGATCGGTAGGGACGATGGACCTACGAACTATGGCATTTATTTCCGGTCAAACACCTCGGCCTCAACGATCCGTGGTAATATCGTCGAGCCCGGTGCCGGGCGCTACTCCTATGGCATCCAGGTCTACGGTAACAGCATGGGCGGCGTGATCGAGGATAACTCTGTCACAGTCGCTTTTGCATACCAGCAGCCTCGCGCCATTATCGTCTATGATGGCACCGGCCTGACCGTCCAGAACAATGCGTTTACCGGGTCTGACTCGAAGGTATCCTCGTTGTACACCGTGTACCAGGCTAGTGGCAATACGGTCTGGAAAAACAATACGATCTTTGGCGGCAACAGTTCCAACAACCGGACGATCTATGCCGTCTATCAGGGCAATGGCGATTCAACCTGGGATGGAAACTCAATCAATCCAGGTATTTCCGACGGCCAGGTACGAGGAATTTACCAACAGAATGGTACGGTTCTCTACACTGGTAACCAGATCACTGGCGGCAACTCTGGCAACAGTACCGTTTACGGTTTGTATCAATCGAATGGCCAGGTTACGGCCATGAACAACACCGTGTCGCTTGGCGAAGGCAATTCCACCTATGCCATCTGGCTGGACAACAACCCCGCAATTGTGACCAACAACAATATTTATGGCGGCACCGCCCGGGCCGGGTCGGCCTATGGCCTGTACCTGGACGACCTGTCGGCTGAGATCCACAACAACGACATCGACCCCGGCCAGGCCAGGGACAACACCTACGGCATCTACATCGACGAAACGTACAACCAGGAAATCGTCGGCAATACCATCCACGGCGGTCGTTCCAGCGAAGACCGTTCCTACGGGATTTACGTTGACGAAGGTGCGGACATTGTCATCCTTAACAACTATATCCACGGTGGCTATGGTGGCGCCGATTTCGACGAGCACAGCAATTCCGGTGACAGCTACGGCATCTTCCTGGATGGCGGCTGGTGGGAAACCTATATCGCCGGCAACACCATCTACGGTGGCGAAAGCCGCGGCGCGGACTGGAATGGCTCAACCGCGATCTTCACCGAAGGTGGTGACACGTTTGCCACTGTCAATACCTGGATTATCAACAACATCCTCGATGGCGGTTATGCACCCGAACGCTGGTCCACTGGCCTGATTGACTACAGCCAGTGCTTGGGGCAGCAGGACACGATCGAGATTGACAACAATATCTTCTACGGTGCCGACCAGACATACCTGGTGGGCGATGGCAGTTGCAGCAACAAGGACTACACCGACCTGACGACGGTAAACGACTGCACAGATATTAACGGCTGCAGTTCGGCTGCAGACAATCTGGACTCGGATCCGCTGGTCAGTAATATTTCCGGTGGCAATCCCCACATCCAGTCCGGGTCTCCGGCGATCGATGCCGGCCAGGACATCAGCACCGCGATCCTGTCGCTGGTGGTGGATGAGGCCGAATTTGATATCGATGGCGACAGCCGCCCTGCCGGCAACTTTGATATCGGTGCCGACGAGCGCTAGACACATCTACATTTGCTGAGTTTTTTGGGCAGGTCCTGACGGGCCTGCCCTTTTTTTTCAGCGGTCGACGATGATCGAATCAACAGTTACTGAATAATTCGTGCCAGTTTCAGAATCTGGCCGGAAAACTTTGCGCCGGTCGCCTTTGCCGCTTCCAGATTGATCATCAACCGCGGCTTCCCGGCATCGGTGATCTCCACACCAAGGGACATCCCTGCCACCAATCCCGGCTCGGCAGCACTGACGCAGGTAACCTTGCCTTCAGCACAATCGGCCGCCCAGGAAGCTGCGTCGTGGTCCAGGGGCTCGGCAAAGAAGACGACATCTACGGTGCCATTGCGGATCTCGGGGCCAGACAATACGGCGACCTCTAACGGCTTGCCCTTGATCTTCTTGCTGGAAAACTTGTTCAGCGTCTTGACGATGTCCATCGCCCGCGCCGAGTCACCGACCACGCCGATGTTGACGACATCACCGAATCGGTCATCAATGCTGTGGTCAAAGCTGACAGCACTCAGGACAATCTTTACCAGTAATGGTGGCGGTGCCAGTTCGGCCGCAAATCCGCAGATCGGGACAACAGCGAGGGCAAATGAAACGATCAGCTTGTGGAACTTCAGCAATTGCCTCCCCAGACAACGTGTGCGTCAAGCTATTCACATTATGGGGAACCGTTTATTTTTTAACAATTTGCATGGGATCAGCCACCGCGGGACCAGTCAAATCCTGGTGACACGACATCCCGCCAATCAGGATGCCGCTCGATATACGCCTTGACATAGGGGCATAACGGCAGGACCTCCAACCCGGCATCGCGCGAAAACGCCAGGACAAACCGGGCCAGGCCCGCCGCGATTCCCTGCCCCTGCAGTAGGTCGGGTACTTCGGTGTGCAGGAACCGGATGACCCCCGGCCTGCGATCATAGGTGATCATGGCCCGCCCCTCGGCAAAGTCCATTACAAACGCCTGGTCAGATTCCAGATGCCTGACAGGTGGCAGTGAATCAGTCATACGACACCATACCCTGTTTTAATCCGGCGTCCGACATCGATTCGTCACGGTTGGCTATCATGTCACACCAGACCCGCAAAGGAGGCCCTGAATGCCGATTTACGAATACACCTGCCCGGATTGCCAGACATCGTTTGAAAAACGTGTGTCAATGAGTGCGCGCCAGTCACCACAGGATTGCCCGACGTGCAGCGGCCAGGCCCGGCGGATTGAGATAAGCCGTTTTGCGGTCGGTGGCGCCGGTGCCGGTGCCGGTGGTGGGTTTGATGGCAGCGCCCTGAGCGATTTCAGCGCCGCATCCGGCGGCGGCCCTGGTGGGGCCTGTTGTGGCGGAGTCTGCGGCGGACACGGCACCAACTAGGCGGCACCGTCTGCAACGACCGGCATCACGGGTTGGCCGGAGCGGGCAACCCGGTTCTGCCGGAACGGCCTGTCAGTACCTCCTGTAATCGACCACTCTCCTGCATGTGCGTCAGGCCGCGATTCAACTGCCGGACCCGTTCCGCACTTGATTCAATCGCCCGCGGGAAAATCACGTGATAGGACGTTGATCGGATCGGCCTCGGGTGAACGACGATTCGGGATCGCTCTTCGGCAGAAAACTTGCTGTCCAGCAGGTGTTGCCCGACCAGGGAGTCCAGGGGAAACAGGTCGATTCGCCCCCGCAGCAGTTTTTCAAAATTCAGTTCATCGCTGGGTGCAGGGTCCACAGTGACCAGCCCCGCGTCCACAGCCTTGTCGAATTCCGGTCCGTATGTGTACGAAACCGTTATCCCGACGGTCAATCCCTCCAGGTCGGCAACTGTTGACCAGTCAAAGGTGCGTTCGCGCAGATAGAAAAATACGTTATTCCCGGTCAAGACCGCATCGCTATACAGGAATTCGGCTTCGCGGCCTGGTGTTCGGCTCCAGACAACCGAACCATCCCATTCGCCCGTCCGCGCCAGTTCATAGGCCCTTGACCAGGGGAAGAACCCGTACTGTACCTCGATGCCCTGGGTTGCGAACGCTTCACGAACTGCCTGGGACGCCGCACCGCCGCCCGGCAGGTCCGATGACAGCCAGGGGACCCATTCACCGTTGGTCAACCGAACGACAGGACCGTGGGCAGTTGTGGAATCGTCGCCAGCGGACCGGCCGGTGACCAGGCAGATTGACGCGCAGGCGATCGCGATGTACCAGGGTCGCTTCATTGCAGATAACTGTACGCCGTTCGGATCCTGACTTCAACAAATGGCAGTTCCGACTGATTTGCTATGCTGGTCATCATCCCGGCCGAAGCGGACGAGATCCACAGGTAAGCCGGCCGGGGAAAGGGCAGTTCCGATTCGCAGGCAATCACTGATCCTGAGTCTGGCAATGGTCATTGCCTATGGCGCGTTCGTGTTCTATTTCACCCAATGGAACGACCAACGGGTCACGGACCAGACTGGACAATACGCCAGGTTTATCGAGATTCACCTCTGGAACCTGGACGAAGATGCGGTATCCGAGTACTTGAAGGTGATCGCAAATACCGGCGACTACCACCGGATCACCGTGTCACACCCGGATGGCGAACTGTTCGTCGACAGCGGTGAGCTGATCGACCTGAGTTTTTTCGAATCGGCGATGGCATCAATCGGCTTGATTCGTGACAAACCGATTGAAATCACTCTGAACTACCGTGACCGCCGGATCGGCCAGATGTCTGCGGACTGGCATGATCGCAGTGCCTATATTTTTCTGTACGTCGCATTGACGCTGATATTGCTGATCCAGCTGGGCCAGTATTATGGCCGCGTGGCCGGCCAGCAGCAGGAACTCAGGGAACGCCGCCGGATCGAAGCCGCGTTACGCACCAGCGAGGCCCGCTGGCGATCGCTGGTCGACAATATCCCCGATGTTGTCATTACCGTTGACCGGAACCTGGACATCCTTTATGCCAACCGGGCCGCTCGAGAGGTCGAAGACCGCGACTATGTCGGGGTCAACGTTACCGAATTCATGGAAGAGCGCGGGCGCGAGTTTGGCGCTGCCGCGTTGCAGGAAGTCCTGGACAAGTCGATTCCACGGACGTACGAGTACGGCCCGGCGAAATTTGGACCGCGCCATGGTTATTACCTGATCCGGATCAGTCCGATCCAGGTCGATGACCAGGTGGTCGCCGCGACATTGATCATCACCGACGTAACGAAAAGCAAGGAAGTCGAGGAGGAATTGCGACAGGCTACGGCCGATGCGGAGAAAGCCAATCGACTGAAATCCGAATTCCTCGCCAACATGAGCCA
>JBFJWU010000161.1:0-7444 GCA_041623475.1 bacterium
CCAAATAATAACTGTTGAACCGGCGGCCTTCAGATTGCTGTGCCCCGCAAACGGGTTTCCTTTTTGTTGGCCGTTTTTGATTCAACTAGTCATGATAATAACGCATTGCGTTAATGTTGTCAAACAGGAGTTATGGCGCCTCGCGAAACAGCATCGTTGCGGCGGACACAAACGGGTGGCCGGCGCAACTCAGGGAAGCGTGATTGGTTCGTTTCCGGTACCCAGGAGGACCGCGGGGTCAACCCTGGCACCGTTCAGCCGCGCGCCAAAATGCAGGTGCGGCCCGGTTGCACGACCAGACGAACCGACCAGGCCGATGGTGTGCCCGGCAGGAATGATGTCACCATCCTTGACGAGGATTTGCTGAAGATGAAAATACATGGTGATCAAACCGCCACCGTGATCCAGGAACACACTGTTGCCGGCAAAAAAGTGATCGCCTGTCAGGGCCACCGTCCCCCCAGCCACTGCCAGAACAGGCGTGCCAGCGACGGCAGAGTAGTCAGCTCCTGAATGGGGGTTACGTGGCTGTCCGTTGATGATGCGCCGCGACCCGAACCGCCCGCCAGCGGGCAGCGGCTTGAGCGGCGCTGCCAGTGGCAGCATCGGAACGACACCGTCGTGCAGTTGCCAAAGGGCGCGAATCTGCCGGTTCTCGCGGCCAACTCGGTCCAGATCCGCCTGGGTCAGGTTAACCTTGCTGTCATCCTTCAACGTGATGTGCTGTACGTCATATGGGTAGGGACCAACGGTCACGGCCGTCGCCTGGCGCGCACCGTCAATCATTCGGTAAAGCTCCAGTGGCCCCGGCGCGGCCAGCATGTCAATACCATAGACGCAGGAATGGTCTGCCGCCGGCATCCAGGATCGATCCCCCTGACCACACCGTTCAACTGATTTCGAACCCGCCCATGTCACAACCGTTCCGGGGTTAACGATAGGTTGCGCGGTCACTGCCATCGGCAATATACAAATGGCTGCAGTCAATACAATCTTACTTGGGCTCAATTAGCTCCACCTTTGTCTGGACGACTCCGTCCTGCAGTTGGACGGCCAGTTGGTCGCCCGGTTTCAGTCTTTTTGTACTGCTTATGTGAGTCCCCGTTCCCGGATCGTACGGGTAGGCAAATCCCCTGGCCAGGACTTGCAACGGACTGACCGTATGCAGGCGTCCGGACAACCCTGCAAGTGCGCTGGCACGCTGCTCCACGCGGCCACCGATACCGCGACCGAGGCGCGCATAGGCGGTCTCCAGACGTTCCCGACGCCAGCCAACGCTGCGACCGGGATCACGTAGTTGCGTACGCCGATCATCCAGGCGCTGTCGTTCGGTATTCAATCGCGATTGCAGCCGGCGGTCAAGACGCTGACACCGCTCCACCAGCTGTCGCTGCAGTTCGATTCGGTCCGGGAACAGCAGTTCTGCTGCAGCACTGGGAGTCGGTGCACGAACATCCGCGACAAAATCAGAAATCGTGAAATCAGTTTCATGGCCAACGGCACTGACAACCGGCAGGGTGCAGTCTGCAATGGCCCTGGCGACCCCTTCGGTATTGAATGGCCAAAGGTCTTCCAGGCTGCCGCCGCCACGAGCGACGATGATCACGTCTATTCCAGGGTGCCGGTCCAGCTTTTTGATTGCCCGGATCAGTTGTTGTTCAGCGGCATTTCCCTGCACCAGGCTGGGGCTGACCACGATGTCAATTCCGGGATTGCGCCGACCACTGACAGAGAGAATATCGCGGATGACGGATCCGGTCGGGCTGGTCACGATACCAACGGTCCGGGGATACCCGGGCAACTCCTTTTTACGGTCAGCGTCAAACAGGCCTTCGGACTGCAGTTTTTGTTTGAGTTGCGCAAAGGCAAGGGCCAGCGCGCCACTGCCCAGGGGGTCCATCTGCCGGACGATTAACTGAAAGGAACCCCGTTCCTTGTATATTTCAGGTGTCCCGCCGGCAATGACCTCTAATCCGTCCTCGGGCTGGAACCGCAAGCGGCTGGCGTTGCCACGAAAACAGGCGCACGATAGCGCCGCAGAGTCATCTTTGAGGGAAAAATACAAGTGCCCGGCCGCAGATTGTTTGAATCCGCTGATTTCGCCACTGACCCAGACAAATGGCATCGTTTCGTCCAGCAGCGCATTAACACTCTGGACAAAATGGCCAACCGGAAAGACCGGGTAGCCGTCGCGAAATTCGATGTCCGGTTCTGGCAAGTGGTGCCCGTTTACCGCTGACAGCGGTCAGGCTTCGATGGGCAGGAACTCGATCTTGCTGTTGTCGATCCAGCCCAGAAAGTCGCCCTTGTTGCCCGCTGGCAAGCCAGCGGCACGTGCAGCGTCTACGTCGCCGGTCCACAACAATGATCGCTCTTTCTTGCGACAGAGGCAGAATACCTCGGTTTCGCCCACGCGAACGCGCTGGACAACCTCGCCGACCGCCACATGGTTTCGCTCTTCTGGCCGTGGTTCAATCACTCACTAAAGTCCCTGTCTGCGGGGTTTTCAGGCTCAGGGACCAAGGTACCAGTTAACCGCGCCGAGTGCCAGAAAAGTGCGGGATTCGTCGCGCAACACCTGACACCGCTTTGGTACACTGAATCCAGGCTCGCGGCCCCTTGAATCAGCGTCCGCAGCCGTGCAGAGCAACTACAACCAATCTGGAAAGAGGCAATAAACATGAGCGCCGTTGTGCTGGATCCTTCCGTACCTGTAACTACTGAATCACTGCTCAGCGCTGGCTTGACACTGGATGCTGCGGTAAAGGTTCGTCAAGTTGTCGATCAGCTTTTCGACGCAGCACGGGATTCCATCAAGGATCGCGCCTCGGGCGAAAGCGGTCGTGTCGAGGCAGACCGCCTGGAAGCGTTGCAGGCCGAAGCCCACGCGTTCAGCATGCTGGGGATTTACCGCGAAGGCATTCGTGAAATGATAGATTTCGCACGGCGAATGGAGTCGGCAGACAACCCCGGCCTGGAAATTGCCCAGGCCCACGCGTTTATCGGACTGGCCGCAAGGGAAATCGCCGGCACAATTGATCTGGGTACGGCAGAGAAGGTCCTGCCAGAGGACCTGGGCCTGTCCCGTGAACAACTGGACGGCCTGCTGACGGGCGAGACCGGTGCTTACGTCCGGACGGCCGCCTCGACAGCCTTGCTTGGGCAGATCGCAGCGAGGATCCGCGAAACCGGACAATTCGGTCGTGACGGAATTGACGATGACATGCTGGTCATGATCAAGGACCAGTTTCGAAAATTTGTCGACCAGGATGTTGTTCCAGTAGCGCATGACATTCACCTGAAAGACGTCCTGATCCCAATGGAACTGATCAATACGATGGCCGAAATGGGTGTCTTTGGCCTGACGATCCCCGAAGAATTTGGCGGCGCTGGCCTGGGCAAACTGGCTATGGTCCTGGTGACAGAAGAGCTGAGTCGGGGATACATCGGTGTGGGCTCGATCGGGACCCGTGCCGAGATTGCAGCCGAGCTGATTCTTGGCGGTGGAACTGACGAACAGAAATCCCACTGGCTTCCCAGAATCGCGTCCGGCGAAACATTACCGACCGCCGTATTCACTGAGCCATCCAACGGTTCCGACCTTGCTCACCTGAAGACACGCGCTGAAAAAGTTGATGGCGGCTACAGCATCTCCGGGCAGAAAACCTGGATTACCCATGCCTCGCGGGCTGACATCATGACCATCCTCGCCAGGACCAACCCGTCCGAACCCGGCTATAAGGGCCTGTCCATGTTTATCGGCGAGAAAGAGCGTATCGACGGCGATGTCAAGACCTTTCAGGTCGACGGGATCGAAGCCAGCGAACTGCCGGTGATCGGGTATCGGGGGATGAAAGAATATGAACTGAGTTTTGACGGTTTTTTTGTTCCCCAGGGCAACCTGTTGGGCGAGGAAGAGGGGAATGGATTCAAGCAGTTGATGCGTACATTTGAAAGCGCCCGAATCCAGACCGCAGCCCGTGCCGTCGGTGTTGCCCAGGCCGCGCTGGAAACTGCCTACAACTTTGCCAACGAACGCGTACAGTTCGACAAACCAATTATCGAATTCCCACGGGTCTACACAAAGATCGCAAGAACCAGTGTCCTGATCCAGGCGGCTCGGCAATTGACGTTTTTCAGTGCCCGGCAAAAGGACGAGGACAAGCGCTGCGACCTGGAAGCCGGCATGGCCAAGCTGTATGCGGGGTGGGTTGCGTGGCAGACCGCTGATGCGGCACTGCAGGTACACGGGGGTAACGGATTCAGCATGGAGTTTCCGATCAGCCGAATTCTGTGTGATGCCCGGGTCCTGTCCATCTTCGAGGGAGCCGCCGAAATCCAGGCCCATGTCATTGCCCGGCGTCTGCTGGAAAGCTGACTCGCCCGGATAATAATGGTATTCGGGACCGGACCCCGGTAGAATAGGGCAACTTTCCAGCGGACAGGATGCGATGAAACCCAAAATTGACCAGTTGATTGCGTTTGAGGTGTTCAAAGGCTTTTCGCCCGCCGAACTGGGTGCTGTCGCCAACAGTCTTGACGTCATCGAGTTGGGCGAGAACGACGTCCTGTTCGAACAGGGTGCGTCGGGCCGGTCGATGTTCTATATCTACCGTGGGGCTGTCCGGATCGAGGGCAATGGTGGTGTCGTCTACGCGACTCTGGAGTCACCGACAATCCTCGGCGAGATGGCGATCCTTGAACACAAACCACGAAGTGCCAGGGCGGTTGCCGACAAGGAATCGGTCCTTTGGGAAATGGACGAATCCAGCCTGGCGAAACTGGTGGAACAGAGCAACATGGCCGCGTACAAAATAATGAAATGGATCGCGACCGGACTCAGTGACAAATTGCGCAAGATGAATGACACGGTTAACCAGTTGAATCAGAAAATTATCAGCCAGTCCCGCCGCGCAGAGTGGGAGGGCTGAGGGCTCACCGCCGGAATTTTTGTGAAGCTTCGCTGCCGTCCGCACCATGCGCGGATGGCTTTTTTTTGCTACGATTAAAAAGTATATACGTGTATATACTTTTTACAGATTAAGCTGGAAAATTGGCTGCCTCTGGCCGCAAACAATCAGTCGCGGCAAGCAGTCGTTTCAGGTCAGGACAATCGAACTGTCGCACCGCACAGCGGTCGCCACAACAAACCAAGGAGTTGTCAATGGATTTTCGTTTGGACGACAACGAAGCCATGGTCGAGGATATGTGTCTTCGATTCGCCAAAGAACAATTACGCGAAGCCGGGGCCGAAGCTGACCGGGCGGCAGCGTTTCCTGCCGAGCTGGCTGCCAAGGGGCTGGAGCTGGGCATGTACCTGGACGCAATACCAGAAGCCCAGGGCGGGTACCGCGAAGACTCGTATTCACAAACCCAACGTGCGATTCGAATCCTGGCGCTGTCTACTGGCTGCCCATCCGTAGCGATTCGTTACGAGGCCAACACCGAATTTGCGCTGGTGGCCGATGACCTCGGCGATGCAGCATTGGAACGACTTGCGACCCTGGCCGAAGATGCCGGAAACACGCTTGCGTGTACGGTTATCGCAGATGCAGCGTCACCGATCACATGTTCGTCGGGCAAGGTCAGCGGCCGCGCTGGCGCTGTACCCAACGCCCTGGGTGCCGCCTGCTACCTGGTCGTGCCATCGGATCTTGCAGCTGAACAGTTTGTCGCCCTGGTCGATGCCGGGGATGCTGTAGCGGTCGAGGAATCGCCGACAATGGGACTTCGCGCTTCCGCGGTTGCCACGGTCAATTTCGCAGATGCCCCGGCGGTCGCAGTTATCGATGGCGATGACGGCGCACGACTTGCGGCGCAGGTCCGCAACAGTGTTCGTATCATGGCCGCGGCTGCGGGCACTGGATCGGCTCTGGCGGGTATTGATCACGCACAGGAATATGCCGCCGAACGCGTTCAGTTCGGACAGGCGATCCTGACCTTTGAATCCGTTGCCCGCCTGATTCACGAGAACCGTGCCAGGCTGCAGGCCGCCAAGCACCTGGTCCTGGCTGCAGCCCAGGCCGTCGACCACGACGCACCGGGTGCCGACGTCCTTTGCCGACAGGCTGCCGACGTTGCCGGCGAATCGGCAACCCGGGCCGCTATTGACGCGGTCCAGGTCCTGGGTGGATACGGCTTCGTAAACGAATACCCGGTCGAAAAAATCATGCGTGATGTTCGCGCCATGACAACACTGGCTGGCGACGCCCTGCGGTCCACTGTGCTGGAAACCGCGGCGCCTGCCAACTGATAACCGTACAGCTGAAAAGGAACTGGATATGGAATTACACGAAACCGCCAAGATGATTCAGCAGATGGTGCGCGCATTTACCCAGGCCGAAATCCGGCCGCACGCCGCCCACTACGATGAAATCGAGGAAATGCCCTGGCCGGTCATGGAAAAGGCCGAAATGATGGGCATCTCCCAATCGGTTGTTGTCGAAGCTGGCAAAACCGCCGAAGACCTGGGGGTCGATATCAGCGACGACGAGAAGCCCGACAAGGGGCCCAGCTACAAGAACCAGATCATGATGGTCGGTGCCGAAGAAATGGCGTGGGGATGCGCCGGCATCTCGCTGGCGTTACAGGGCTCGGGCCTGGCGGCAACGCCGGTCTCGAAAATGGGAACGCCAGAGCAGAAGAAATTATTCGCAGATTGCCTTCGCGGCAAGGACGAACAAGGGCACATGAAAGTCGCGGCGATGTGCATGAGCGAGCCGACCACTGGCAGCGATATTTCAGATATCCGCACCACGGCAGAAAAAAAGGGCGATCAGTACGTCCTGAACGGATCCAAACAATGGATTACCAACGGCAAGAGCGCCAGCGTTTATGTGGTCTGGGCCCAGACTGACAAATCACTGGGACGCGCCGGAGTCCGCGGCTTTGTCATTCCCCGTGATACCGAAGGCCTGATGCCCGGTAAAAAGGAAATCAAGCTGGGAATTCGTGCATCGGAAACGGCGTCGGTTCATTTCGAGAACTGCGTCGTCCCCGAAGAGCTCATGCTGGGAACCCCCGAAGTAGCCAGCCAGGGCATGAAAGGCGCCCACGCGATGTTTGATGCGACCCGGCCGCTGGTCGGTGCGCAGGCGGTTGGTATCGCACGGGCTGCGTACGACTATATGCTGGAGTACGGCAAGCAGGAATCATTGTGGGGCAAGAAACTGTGTGAACACCAGTGGTTTGCGTTTGAACTGGCGGAAATGCACATGGAAATCGAAGCCAGTCGCTCTTTGGTGTTCAAATCGATCTGGATGGCCGACAACAACCAGCCCAACGCAATGGAAGCCGCCGTCGCCAAGGCCCACGCTGCCGGTACTGCCCAGAGCGTCACGACCAGGGCCATTCGCCTGCTTGGTAACGAGGGCTGGACAAGGGCCCATCCGGTAGAAAAATGGTACCGGGACGCCAAGATTTACGATATTTTTGAAGGCACCGG
>JBFJWU010000162.1:0-7427 GCA_041623475.1 bacterium
AGGCCGCCGCCCCGTCGTCCAACGGGTGTACGAACGGCGTCAACTATATAAGCTTCAGGCATGGTGCCCTCCTTGTCTGGTCTGCAGGAATTCCTGGATTCTTGTGAACGGCCGATTCAGGCCGGATTCTTGATTATCGTTGAATTGCGGGTTCTTTCGCATCACGCGGCACGACCTGGCGTGTCGACAACGCTGGTGCCGACGCGGTCCAGGTGATCGGCCGTGGTGCCCCAGGATCCTTCCAGCGCCCACGCCCGCTTCATCCACATGTGCAAATCGTATTCCGTCGTATAGCCGATGGCGCCGTGGCACTGCAGCGCCGTACGTGAAACCAGCCGGGCTGCCTGGTTTGCATAGACTTTGGCCATGGAACAATGCAGGCCGGCATCAGGCTTGTCGTTTGCCAGCGACCAGGCGGCCCGATAGACCAGCGGCCGGGCAAATTCCAGCCGATTCAGTGCATTTGCCAGGTGGTGCTTGACCGCCTGCTGGGCCCCGATCGGTTTTCCAAACTGTACGCGGTCTTTTGCATAGTCCACCGTGACCTGCAGCATCGATGCACCCAGGCCAACCAGATACGCTGCCGTCCCCAGGGCCCCCCGGTTCAAGGCAAGTCGTGCACCGGCCGCGTCACCAACCTGGTCACCCGCGGCCATGTAACCCGCTAACCGCGCAGGACGACGTGACCGGTCAACTGACGTTGTTGTTGCCGCGCCCCCGGGCAGCGTGGCCAACCCACCGCCGTGATCGCCGATGACCAGCAGTTCATCCGCACCATCTGCAAACGGAAACAGCGCCTGGGTTGCCGGGGCCGCCGTAATCGCCAGCGTCCCTGCGACAATCCGGCCCAGCCGGTCAACGTCACCAACGAGCAAAGCTGGCGCTACAAATGCTGTCTCGACAATCGGCTCTGGCAGTGCCGCCCGTCCGCACTCCTCGATAACAAGGATCATGTCCAATTCTGTCAGGCCCAGGCCGCCGGCTGATTCAGGCACCAGCATTCCGGGAACGCCCTGGCTGGCCAGTTTCTGCCAGACATCGGCCGTGCGCCCGCTGCTGTTCTCCCAGGCCTGCCGTACAACGTCCGGCGGACATTCGGAAACCAGCAGGTCACGGACCGCGTCGCGAAACATCAACTGTTCTTCGCTGAATGCAAACCTCATTTTCGCGGCAGCCCCAGGACCCGTTCGGCGACAATGTTCCGCTGGATCTCATTGGTACCGGCATAGATTGGCCCCGCCAGCGAAAACTGATAGCCCTTCAGCCAATCGCCACCATCAACGGCCGAGTCGCTGCCTTCGTCCAGCTCGGCCAGGTCCCCGATCAGGGACAACGCGGTTTCGTGCAACTGGATATCCATGTCCGACCAGAACAGCTTGGTCAGGCTGGACTCAGCCCCGATGTTGTGTCCGTCAACCATCCGCGTCGCCGTCTGGAACGTGTACCACCGGTAGGCCTCGGTATCAATCCAGGCCTGGATAACGGCCTGTCGCAGCGCAGGGTCCGCCGTTTCCCGGCTGCGACGATACAGGTCGACCAGCCGCGCCGCGGTTGCCATAAACCGGCCAGGACTGCGCAGGCTCAGGCCCCGTTCCGAACTGGTCGTTGACATGGCGACGTACCAGCCCTGGTTCACCTCGCCGAGAACATCCTGGTCGGGCACAAAAACATCTTCCAGGAACACCTCGGCAAAACCCAGGTCGCCGTCCAGGCGCTCAACACCACGGACGGTCACACCATCCGCCTTGAGCGGGAACAGGAAATAGGTCAGTCCCTTGTGCCGCTGGGCATCTGGATCCGTACGAAACAGCCCGAATGCCGAATCGCAGAACGCGCCGCGCGTACACCACGTTTTCTGGCCCGTCAGCAGCCGACCGCCGTCCGTACGTCGCGCGGAGCTTTTGACATTGGCCAGGTCGCTGCCCGCATTGGGTTCGGACCAGCCCTGGGCCCAAAGGTGCTCGGCAGCCGCCATCGGTCGCAGGATGCGATCTTTCTGCTCGTCGGTGCCATATTCAAAAATTGTCGGTGCCAGCAGGAAAATCCCGTTCTGCGTGATTCGCGGCGGGCATCCGGCAAGGTAGTACTCTTCTTCAAAAATCAGCCATTCCATCAGCGACGCGTCGCGTCCCCCGTATGCTTCGGGCCACGACACCACCGCCCAGCGGTTGGCGAACAGTTCCTGCTCCCACTGCAGATGCTGCTGGAACCCTTCGCGGGTGTCCCCGGATTTGTATCCCCGGGGCACGTTGGCACGCAGCCATTCACGGCATTCCTGCCGAAACGCCTCTTGCTGCGGACTGAATTCCAGGTCCATCATGATGCCGCCACCGATTCCGTCACAGGATTCTGTAGACGTTCGAGCGCTGATTCAGCCTCGGCCATGATCCTGTCCAGCAGCTCAGCGACAGTCGGCAATTCTTCAATATTGCCAACGACCTGCCCGGTCGGCAGGATCCCCCGGTCCAGGTCACCATCGACCATGCTGGCCCGGGTCATGATCGGCGCATTGGCAGCCATGGTCAGTTGGGCCAGGCTCAGTTCCTGGCTCTTGCGCATGCGCAGGCCTTCGGCCAGCAGTGCAAAAAATCCCAGGCCAGTCTCTTTGCGCATGGCCATCGCATTTCGAAACGACAGGATCAGGCGCTGCAGCGGGCCGGCCGTTTCCAGCTTTTCAATCATGTCTGTGCGGATGACCCGCTGCGGGTGCCCGTCAATAGCGGATGATACAACCGTGCCAAACACATTGGTCTGCAGGTACCTGGCCTTGACCGGTTCCGGCACCTGGCTTTCCTTTGTCAACAGGAAACGAGTCCCCATGGCGACGCCGTCAGCGCCCCAGGCCAGCGCAGCGACCAGGCCCTCGCCTGTCGCAAACCCACCGGCAGCCAGGACCGGGATATCCACCGCGCGACAGACGGCAGGAACCAGCACATTCGTCGGGACCGGTCCCGTGTGTCCGCCGCCCTCGTGGCCCTGGGCGATGACCGCATCAACGCCCCATTCCTGCATCTTTTGCCCGTGCCGGACCGCGCCAATGGTAACGATCGACACGATGTTGTTTTCCTTGAGCTTGTCAATGGCCGACCTGGGTGGCGCACCCGCAAAACTGGCGACACCAACGTTGTATGTCTTCAGCAGCGCGATAATCTCGTCCAGGTTTTCCGCATCACCGCGGGTGTTGACGCCAAACGCCCGTGAAGTTCGATCGTTGACTTTGGTAATGGCGGTTTCCAGTTCCGCCGTTGTCATTGTTGCGGCCGCCAGGATTCCGAAACCACCGGCCTCGGCCGTAGCTGCGGTCAGGCGCGCACCGGATACCCACCCCATTCCGGTCTGGACGATCGGCACATCACAATCCAACAGGTCGCAGATCCGTGTCCGCAGTACACCACTGGCTGTCGCCAAAACGACTACTCCGGATCCGGGACTTCACGACAAGCCAGTCCATCAGGATCCAGCTGTTCGCGAATCAGTTTCAATTCGGCATCGTCCGGGGGTCGCGTCAAAGGGATGTCGTCGGGAATAACCAGATCAAAGCCTGTATTTTCAACAACGTCATCAACGTGGACTCCAGGATGCAGGGACCGAATCCGCATCCGGTTGTCAGCAGTTTCAAAATCAAAGACACCAAGGTCCGTGATGACCCTGCGAATCTCATGAAATCGGCGTTGCTCGGGCGTCAGTTGTGCAGCCCGGTCATAGCCGATGCCCGACACCATATCAACGGCCTCAACAAACACGCGGTCACTGTGCCTGGCCACCCAGTAACTGGTCTGGTGGTTGATCGTATTGCCCGGGGCACCCCGGGCACCCAGCAATTGGACCTTGGGTTGCTGCCAGTCTCCTAGACAGGAAATGTTCTGGTTCCCGTAGCGATCGATCTGGGTGGCACCCATCATCACGTGGCGGCGTCCGGTCCAGAGCATGTCAAATACCTGCCGATACGGCATCCAGCCTTCGACAACATTGTCAGCTCCGGCCGAGCCCGCAGCGGGACTGTTGGCGATAATGGATGACACGCCGTCGGTCAACAGCAAGTCGGGCTCAAATGTCGCCCGTGCCAAACGTGCGCCAATGGCTGGAATCAGCCCCATCGGACTGGCCATGATTTCGCCATCGCCGCGAAATGCCTCGGCACAGGCGACGATGCAGTAATCAGATCGCCGAATGTCTGTCATGACCGAATCCTTTCCTGGTATTCGGCCTCGGATGATGTATCCAGGTAGGTCTCATAAAACTCGTCCCACGCCTCGTCTGACTTTGCCGACGCCGCGTATTGCTTCTGGAACGCTTCGTCGCGGCCGTAATCCGGCGTACATTCAGTGAAATGTGCACCGTTCGGAGCCTCGACGACCGCATCCGTCATCATCCGATTGATCTTGAGGGTATGGAACGTGCCATCGTCCAGCAGGTTTTCCGTCGGTATGATCTTTTCGACCGACATCACCCGCCGTTCGGCGGCCATACAGAACAGGTCATCAAAATACGGATCCGGCCCCAGGAATTGTCCGTTGCCTGCCGCATCGCCACGATTCATATGGATAATGGCCAGGTCCAGGTGAATTGCCGGCATTGCGACCAGCGTCTCGCCATCGTCATAGGGCGAATCGACGGTCTTCAGGTGCGGATTGATCGTCAGTACGTCGCTGCCCAGGCCAGCTCGCATGGGCAGAAACGGCACCCGGCTTGCCGCCGCATACAGTCCCCATTGGAACATCCCTTCGTCGTACTCGACGGCCTCAATCGTTCCCCCCTGCCGCGCCTTGCGAAAATGTGGTTCCAGCGGAATCGAATCCAGCGATACGAATCCGTAGACGACCTTGCGCGCCTGGCCAGTGGCACACAGAATGCCGACGTCGGGCCCGCCATACGAGACAACGGTCAGATCCTTGACACCACTGCGGACGATCGCGCGCACCAGCGACATCGGCTTGCGCCGCGAGCCCCACCCACCGATACCGATCGTCATTCCGTCACGAAGTTCGCCGGTAAACGCTTCGTGGCTGATTCGTTTGTCCGCCATATGATCCTGGAATTCCCCAAAATAGAACGTGTTCTAATGACCAGTTTATGCCAGTTGACGCATCCTGTCAATCCTGTCGCCGAACATCGCAACGGCAGCAACTGAACGGGCCGAATCGAAACGGAAAGAACCGCTTAAAACAAGGTGTTGCAAACATGATTGCGGCCAAATAGCGGGCGATCAGAGACAGATCATTGAATCAGCGACTACACGGATCCGGCATTCGGCAGTAGAACCTGTTCTACTCTGCTAAACTCATGCCAGGTTAAACGGAGGGGTATCGCAATGGAAAACCGGAATGCTGCAGATTTTCCGGACGGTGTCGCGGTCGTGACAGGCGGCAGCGGTGGAATTGGCCGCGAAACCTGCCTGGCGCTTGCGCAGGCGGGGTCAGATGTTGCCCTGACCTGGCGGTCCAACCGTGACGCTGCCGAGGCCGTGGCCAGGGAAATTGCGGACATCGGCGCAGAGGCATCAATCTACCAGTACGATGCGACTGATCCCGCGTCGGCGACCCGGCTGGCGACCGAGGCATCCAGCGACCACGGGACGATCCATACGCTGGTCAACGCCGCTGGCGCATCGATTCCGATGGCATATATCGGTCAGGTTGACCAGCAGACCTGGGATGACGTGATCGAGTCGGATGTCAACGGATTTTTTCGACTGATCCAGGCGTTCCTGCCTCTTCTGCGACAGTCCCGTGGGTCGATTGTTGCGGTCAGCAGCGCCGGTCTGCAACGTTTTCCGGTCAAGGACATCCTGTCCGTCGCCCCGAAACAGGCCGTGCAGGCATTGATCCAGGGGATTGCCCGTGAGGAAGGTCGCAATGGCGTCCGTGCAAACAGTGTCGGTGTCGGGGTCGTCGAGGCCGGAATGTTTCTCAAGTTAAGAGAGGAGCAGTTGGACGACACCTGGCAACAGGCAGCGATCCAGAACACACCCCTGCGGCGATTTGGCAGCGGCCAGGAGGTTGCTGATGCCGTTGTCTTCCTGGCATCGGCCCGGGCATCGTACATAACCGGGCAGTTCCTGTGCGTCGACGGCGGCTACTCGATTTAATCTTATTAATTTATTTTTAACTGTAAATCATTGCAGTAATAGTTTTTTTTAATGGACCTGGGCGGGACTATGACAGAACAAGGACAACGCGGCGATCTCGAATTCGGCACCATCCCCGGAATGGTTAACAAGGTCGGACACCGGTATTCGGGCACCGTTGCGATCGAAGACGGTAACACCCGGATCGCCTATGATGACCTGCCCGAACGGGTCGGCCAGATGGCCCGTGCGTTTATCGCTGCCGGTGTCGAACACGGCGACCGAATCGCGATCTGGGCACCGAATATGTGGGAATGGATTATCGCCGCCCTTGGTGCCCATTCGGTTGGGGCTGCCGTGGTCACCGTTAACACCCGCTACAAAGGCAGTGAAGCCGCCTACCTGTTGAACAAAAGCGGTGCGAAGATCCTCTTGACCGTCACCGATTTCCTGGACACCAATTACGTGGAACTGCTGCGGGCCAGCGACCAGGACACACCCGCCCTGGGACGGACTGTCATCCTGCGCGGCGCGGTTCCCGACGGGTGCCAGTCACTGGCCGAGTTTGTCGAATCGGGCTTGTCAGTGTCAACGGACCAGGCCGAGCAGCGCGCGACGGCTGTCCAGGGCGATGACCTGGCCGATATTATCTTTACAAGCGGAACAACAGGCAGCCCCAAGGGTGTCATGTGCAGCCACGCCCAGAATTTGCGCGCATTTCGCGACTGGAGCCACGTGACCGGACTGACGGCCGGGGACCGCTACCTGATAGTCCTGCCGTTTTTTCATAGTTTCGGTTACAAGGCGGGTTGGTTGAGTGCACTGATGATGGGCTGCACCATCCTGCCCGAGCCCGTATTTGATGTCGATATTGTCCTGCGGCGTGTCGCCAAAGACCGCATAACGGTGCTGCCTGGACCGCCGGCCCTGTACCAGACGATCCTGGGGCGCGATGACCTGGACCAGTTTGACCTGTCCAGCCTGCGACTGAGTGTCACTGGCGCAGCAGTTATCCCTGTATCCCTGATCGTCGAAATGCGGGAACGCCTGACATTTCAAACAATTATCACCGGCTACGGCCTGTCCGAAGCCACCGGCATTGCAACCATGTGCCGTTTTGACGACGACCCGGAAACGATCGCAACCACATCTGGCCGGGCAATTCCCGATGTCGAGGTCCGGATCGTTGATGACGAACTGAACGAGGTCCCGCGTGGCGAGGCTGGCGAGATTATCGTTCGCGGCTACAACGTAATGCTTGGCTATTTTGACGACCCGGAACAAACCGCCGCAGCGATTACGTCGGACGGCTGGCTGAAGACCGGTGATATCGGGACCATGGACGATGCCGGCTATATCA
>JBFJWU010000163.1:0-7402 GCA_041623475.1 bacterium
GGTGATGTCGAGATCCTGCGGTTGGGGCTCCAGAAACAGGACCTTGAGCAGCTTTTCCTGCAGTTAGCAGGGCTGGGTGTTGACGATGCGTAATCTACTGATTGTTGCCAGATATACATTTACCGAGGGGATTCGCGCCCGATTCCTGGCAGGTGCAATTGCTGGCAGCGTCCTTTTCCTGGCGATCGGTGCGGTACTGGCATCTGTACCGTACGGCAAAGAAGACTTCCTGATCGCGCGTATCGGCTGGGGGGCCGTGTTCCTGACCGGAATGCTGGTCAGCGTTTTTTATGCGATTGGTGCGTTGGCCAAGGAGCGGGACGAACGAATTCTGAATGTGATGCTGGCCAAGCCGGTTGGTCGCGGGATCTACGCCCTTGGAAAGTACGCGGGAATCCTGGGATTGACAGCTGTGACGGTCTTTGTCGAAGGTGCCGTACTGGTCGCACTGGTTGAGTTGCTGGGCGGCTGGCAGCACGACTTCTTCTGGGAATGGCTTGTCCCATCTGCGTTTATTACCATTAAATGTGCCACGCTGCTGTCGTTTGCGGTACTGTTTGCGACGGTCTTTGTGACGCCAATGGTCGCAATGTTGTTGACTGGCGGACTGTACATTGTCGGCATCGGCAGCGAGGACCTGGTGTTGTGGGCGATTGCGACTGAAAACCCGACGGTTCTGGCGGTAGCAAATCTGATTCGCTGGCTTGCGCCACAGTTCAATGTCTTTGATGTCAGCGGTTGGATTACTTACGATGTTCACATGACTCCGGCGGTCTACGCTGGAGCCGTTGGATATTTCGGCGGGTACACCATTATTGCGTTGACGTTCTATGTCATCGCGTCCCAAATCCGGGATTTGCAGTGACCAGAGGGTGGGCGGTGCTGCTGGTCATCGCGCTGGCGATGTCAATGATCTACCACACCGGCAACTACGCCCGGGCCGAGATCACCGCTGTTGGCGCAAACCAGATATTTGTCCTGGCCCCGGACAAGTACCCGGGATTGGACCTGGGCGTACCGGGAATGGTTGCCGGTTTGCTCTGGTTGCGGACAATCTCGTCCTATGGCGCACACTTCGTCAATCGGACGCTGCAGCCGAGTGACTATGACCTTTACGGAGAACAGGTCCTGTCGATAGCGCGGCTGGACCCGATGCAGGTTCAGGCACCGATATTTGCCGGGAGTGTCCTGGCCATGTTCGGTGACCGTATCCACCAGGCCCATCGGATCCTGTTGACCAGCCTTCAGGGTCAAACCGGCTACTGGGAACTTTATTTCTGGATCGGGTACCTGTACTTGAAGTTCTACGGACAGGCCGACAAGGCGGCGGACTGGTTTTCCTTTGCGGGCTTCTTTCCGGACAGTCCCGACTATCTATTAAACCTGGCTGCCCTGATCCAGATGGACCGGCATGGGACGATCGATCCCGTAATGGACCTGATGGGAGCGTCAGAGTTCGTCGCGCCCGAGCTGAGGCGGGAATGGCAATTAATGCAGATCTTTCAGCAACAGAAATTGCGGCTCGAAGAACAAGTCAGGTCGTTCCAGACCAGCTTCGGCACCTGGCCCGAATCCGTTACCGAAATGGTAGACAGGGGTTACTGGTCGGGAGTGCCGCGGGATCCCTGGGGTGGTCATGTGCGTCTGGCAGCCGACCATCGAACCCTTTTGCCCAGCAAGAAACTGCCAATCTTCCTGCCAAAGTCCGGGGATTTCCTGCCACCGCCGGACCTGGAATCAGGACGAATCCGCTGATGCCCGAACGACGACTGGTTGCCAGCCTGTGACGGCCGCGCAGTGGGTATGGCTGGCTGGTGTCGCCGGACTTGGGCTGAGCGTCGGGTCGTTTTTGAACGTTGTGATCGGGCGTGTGCCCTTCGGTGACAGCCTTGCCTGGCCGGGATCCCGTTGCCCCAATTGCTTCAGGCCGATTGACTGGAACCAGAATATTCCGGTTTTAAGCTGGATTGTACTTGGTGGTCGTTGCAACTGGTGCCGTATTCCGATTGCCGTTCGCTACCCGATCGTCGAAGTCCTGACGATGGTTGTTTTTGTCGCGGTCTTCTGGGTGACGCCACATCCGCTGGCGACGGTCGCCTGGTGGTATTTCAGCGCGTCTTTGATTGCGCTTGCGTTTATTGACTTTGACCATCTGATCCTTCCCGATGTCCTTACTTTGCCCTTGATTCCCGTCGGAATTGTATTTGTTTCCCTTTTCGAGGGTCGGATGCTGCCGCAAACGGCGATTGACGTCATTTCGGGCCCCGCGATTCTGCTATCGATCAGGCTGATCTATTTCTGGTTGCGAGGCGTCGAAGGGATCGGGCTGGGGGACGTCAAATTATCGGCCGGGGTCGGGGCCTTCCTGGGGTGGCCAGGCGTTGTCTGGACGATGATCGTCGGCAGTTTGATTGGATCCGTTGTCGGGTTGGGACAGATCGCACTAGGCCGGGGGACCATGAAATCTGCGTTGCCGTTTGGGCCGTTTCTGGTCGTTGCAGCGTTGATCTGGATGTTCCTGAAATTGACAGGGTTCGCAGGCGCAATTGAGCCGTTCCTGGCGTTACCCCGGATTTAGTATTGGCTGGCCGTCTGCAAATAATCGCCGCGGTCGCCGTCTATTTTGGCGTGGGGTTTGCCGTGGTCAATGGTACAGCGGGGGTTGTTGACCAGTCAGATCAGTCCGGATTAGCAGGTGTCGTACTTGCGTCAGGGATGATTACTCTGGGTTTGGGGTTCCTGCTTTTCTGGTTCGTTGGCCTGGCTCCCGCTCGCAGGCGCGAGAAGCGCCTGCGCCGGTCAATCGAAGAACTGGCCGCATCGTCGGGGCTGGCAACGGAATCCGATGACCCGCTGGTTGAAGCCCTGCAACTGACGGTTGATCGCCTGGACCGTGCGCGACGTGATCTGGTTGCAGCAGAGCGTGTTGCGACGCTAGGGTATTTCTCGGGCGGGATTGCCCACCAGATTGGCAACCCGCTGGCGGCCGTACGACAGTATCTGGAGGCCGCACAAAGTAATCTGGATGATCCCGAGGATGCGAGGCCGATGTTGAAAAGGGCTGCGGCCCAGGCAGAGCGAATCCACCGCGCTGTCGAGGGGTTGTTGCGATTGGCCCGTCCAGATCGTCTGGAGTATCGTGGCATCGAACTTGGCGAGTTTGTCCAACAGGTCATTGAATCCGCGCCGGTGCTTGACCTGGGGGTCGTTCAATTTCGTATCGACCGTCCGGTTGCCGTACAAACCGATCCGTATGCACTGGAACAAATACTGTTAAACCTGATGCGAAATGCCGTCGAGGCGTCCGACGATCCCTGTGTCGAAGTTGTCGTCTCAGGGAATGACACGCAATGCAAGGTCGAAATCAGCGACAACGGGCCAGGGTTTGATCCGGGGGGACTTGAGGAAGCCCTGGTATCAACCAAAGCTGGTGGTACCGGACTGGGGATTCCGCTGGCCCAACGCCTGGCCCAGTTGCTGGGAATTCGAATCGAGTTCGGGAACTGGGAGGGCGGTGGTTGTGTCACACTGACTATACCGGTCGCTGGAGAGGCAGACGGGCAGGCAGAAAAGGACGCGTCTGATGAATAGGCAGAAAAGCAGGGGCTCGCTTTCCGGATTGTTCCTGGCAACTGGATTTTTCGCGGTGTCAGCGATTCCAGGTTTGGCAAACCGGGCTATCGCAAGCGGAACGAAACTGGTTCCGCCTCCGGATGTCAAGGTCAGCTACATGTCGATCGACATGGCCAAACCATTGTATGATGCCGGGCAATTGCAATTCATCGACGTGCGCGGTGACCACCCGTTCCAGGCCGAACATATCAGCAAGGCGATGTCTTTTTCACTGGTCGCGTTGCGGGACGGAAAAATGCCGCCCCTGCCAAAGGATTTCATGATCCTGACCTATTGCGGGTGCCCACACGCGATGGCCGAAGAGGGCGCGCGCTACCTGACAGCGGCAGGTTTTACCAATGTCCATGTGCTTGACGAAGGGTTTTACGAATGGAAAGAGCGCGGCTGGCCGATCGACGGCAACGCGGTCAAATCCGGCTCGCTGCAGCGAATGACCATTCGCGGTTGGCTGACAGCCTCAATGTCCGGCGATCGACTTTATGCGCGCCATCTGGCGACAGATCAATGGGAAGCCGGTGTTGTCGGGGCGGACGGTTCCTTTGAACTGCATCTGCCGTTTTACGGAGTCCGAGCTGGCGAACCGGTTGCGGTCCTGACGCAGCATTTGTCGACCAGCATTCCATTCGATCCGGGAGCAGACGTTACCGTCGCCTTTGACTAATCAGTCACCCTTGCCGGCGTAGACGGCACAAATACGACTAAAGTGCCGCCACGCAACCGGTTGAACCTGGTCCAGCAGATTCGATTCCCGTCGCTCCATTATCTGTCGCTCTCTGCGGTTCGTGACATGGTCGTAGCCCAGCAGATGCAGAGTTCCGTGAATCAAAAGATGAGCCAGCCTCAACTCCGGCTCGATGCCGGCATCGGTCGCTTCACGAATGGCCCATTGCGGACAGACGATGACATCACCCAGGTCGATTAACGTGCTGCGCGGCGTGGCGGGTTCTCGTGTACCGGGAAAGGACAGGACGTTGGTGGGTGAATCCTTGCCTTTCCAATCCCTGTTCAAGCGGTGAATCTCGCCCGACTCGCACAGCGCAACTCCGACTCTTGCGGGTGGCAGTTCCGGTTCTGATTCAAGGACAAATCGAACCAGTCGCCGTACGGCCGTACTGGACCGCCGGGCCAATGTTCGCGAGGCTGTTAAATCGACAATGACGGCGATCAGCTCTGGGTCGCCGATGCCCGCTCGTCGACCGGTTTCTGCCCCGGCTTCAAGCCCAGTGGGTAGTCAATTCGGTGGTGGAACATCCCTGCCAGGACATCGGTGAACGCCTGAACCGTCACACTGAGGTCGTTCATCGTCAGCGGTGAGTCGTCCAGTTGCTGGTCGGCATAGACTTTCTCGACCAGTCGGGCAACAAATGCGCGGATTCGGTCCGGCGTCGGAGCTTCCAGCGTGCGCGTCGCTGATTCGACGACATCCGCCAGCATGACCAGGGCAGTTTCCTTGGTCTGGGGCCGAGGACCCGGATACCGAAAGACCGTGTCATCCGAGAAGTCTTCTTTTTCCTGCTCTTGCTCCTGAGCCTGTCGAAAGAAATATTCCACCCGGGACGTGCCATGGTGCTCAGCAATGAAATCGATGATTATCGGTGGCAGATTGTTCTTGCGCGCCAGTTCGACGCCGTGAGTGACGTGGGCGATGATCACGCGTGCCGACAACTGTGGTTTCAGCTTGTCGTGCGGGTTCTCGCCGCGCTGGTTTTCGACGAAATACTGCGGCCAAAAACCCTTGCCAATGTCGTGATAATACGCGCCAACCCGAGCCAGTAATGCATCAGCATTTATCCGCTCTGCGGCAGACTCTGCCAGTCGACCGACGGAAATACTGTGGTTGTACGTTCCCGGTGCGTTCAAATGCAGCCATTTCAGCAATGGTTGGTCATCCTGGGCCAGTTCCAGCAGGCGCGCTTCCGACACGTAACGACCGATCCATTCGCCCAGGGGCATCATTGTCGCGGTCAGGACGGCGGCAATGAATCCGCCGATAACGGCAAACGGGACAGCCCGTATGACCTGTTCGAGCGGCGTACTGCTGTCAAACAGTGAATAGATCAACCATACTCCGGCCTGGGTCAGGCCGACAAACATTCCTGCCCGCTGGAACTGGCTGCGCGTCCGGCTGTGTTTCAGTGTCTGCATCCCGACGGCGCTGCCCAGCAATGTATAGGGCAGGATAAGCAGAATCGGTTCCAGAAAGATCGAAACGGCGAACGCAAACAGGACCGTAACCCGGAACGCAATCTTGGGTCGGAAAAACATCCGGAAGATCATGCTCAGCGCGGCAAACGGAAGCACGAGCAGGATTGATTCTCGCGGCAAATCAGGCAACGCGAAAACAAGTGGTTCGGCCAGTAACCAGCCAACCCTGACAATGCCTAGAAAGATTGATGACACAACCAGTGTGAAAAACAAGTCCTGCGGATGGCCCAGTTTTCGCCAGCCGGGCGCGGCACTGTATGGCATCAGCAGAAATACGGCAAAAACGATCATCGCGATTTTTGCCAGTTGTTCGATCCGGACCTGCGGCAGCGCTTCATAATCCCGGATGACAGTCAATTGTTTAATGTGAGCGGGCGTAACCCGTTCACCGCTGCGAACAACGACTTCTCCGGCCTTCAGCTGGAAAAAGACAGGCTTGACAGATTCACCGGCGCGGGCTTTCTCGGCCTCGGTTTCAATCGGGTTGGCAAGGTAGTTTGGTGTTACCAACACCTTGAGAAGGTCCATCATCAGTTGACGCTCGGCGCGCGAAATAGTTGGAAACCGGTCTCTGGTCCGTTGTTCTGCAAGCTCCAATGCCTCGGGTACACCAACCAACTGGCGAAACTCCGACGGTTCCATCGCTCTGGTTTGCAGCGACTCGCCCTGCCCGGAACGGACCATGACGCCATTCGGGTAGGCTACCGACCAGCGTTCCGGGTCATTGACAATGCGCGAAGAGTAGACCGATCGCAGGACTTCCTTGACCTTGAGTTCAAAACTGATGGTGTCCCATTTGCCAGACAGCATCTTGAATTGAGCTTCGGTCAGCGGCGATCCCAGCGCCTCTTCGGCTTTTCGTTTCTGCTCGTCCGGGGGCAGGTCTGGGCGTCGCAGAATTTCAAATGCGTTACTGATCTGTTGCTGCAGGTTACCGGGTAAATTAGCCAGATGGTTGACAACGGGCAGAACATTGACCACGGCGGCCTGCCGGGCCTGTTCGGTGGCTTCAGCGTCTTCGACAACCAGTAACGTTGAGCTGCGTACTGTCCGTGGCGCGATCTCACCAACTTCGAAATCTTCGAGGTCCAGGGTCGATCCGCTGCTGAGCAGGATCCCCCAACTGACGCCAATGGCCAGCATCAGCAGACGCGGTGTCCATCGGTGCTCAACGACTTGCTCCGGTAATTGGCTCGCGCGACTCAGCTTGCTGATCAATGACGCGTTCTGGGTTGCCGGGGCGGGGGTCGATTTGACCGGTGGCGTTGTCACGATTCGACATCCAGGGGCAGGGTCGGGGCCCGTTGGTCTTCGTCCTGCTGATAGGCATCGATGACTTTCTGGACAATCGAATGCCGCACCACGTCCGTCTGCTTGAAATGGATCACGTCTATTTCCGGAATCGGTGACAATACGCGAACGGCATCCTGGAGACCGCTGGTTCTATGCCGGGGAAGGTCTGTCTGGGTAACGTCACCGGTTACGACAACCTGGCTGGAGTGTCCGATCCGTGTCAGGAACATTTTCATCTGCTCAGGGGTCGAGTTCTGGGCCTCGTCGAGGA
>JBFJWU010000164.1:0-7402 GCA_041623475.1 bacterium
CGGCGTCGTTGCGCATCGTGGACGAAACGGACATCCTCCACCGACATGAACGCGTTGGGGTGGTATTCGTTGACGATCTTGGTGAATTTCTTCAGATTCCGGCGCCGCATGACTGAAAAAACAATCCTGGCCCTGCCGGACTGCCCTGATGCGGCAACGTTTGTAATTCCGAATCCCTGTTCTGCCAATGCAGCCATCAACCCGGTTGCATCGTGGTTGGTAACAATTCGCGCCATCACCGTGCCGATCGCCAGCCGGTCTTCAATCACTGCCCCCACCCAGGTCCCTCCGCCAAAGCCAGCGGCATAGGCGGTCAAATTCAGAATATTCAGCTCACCGCCAAGAATCTTGCTGACGGCAAGCAGAAAGACAAACACCTCGGAAAATCCAACAACGCTTGCGGCCAATCGGTATCCGCGCCCGACGATCAGCAGGCGCAAAGTGTCCAGCGCGATGTAAACAACACCACCGGCAAACAGGCTGGCGGCGGTCAGGATTTCCGGGATCGACACGTCCCAGGGCAGGGATTCCATTCAATCAGCTACCGTCATCTCGCCAATTGGATCCGACTGGTGCCCTGCCAGGATGTCAACACCGTCTGCAACCAGTTCGTCGTGAATGGTCTTGACAATCTGGTTAATTCGATGCCGCTCGCGACCCTCTGAGCCAACTCGGTTTCGGTGAAATGTCGCCGTAACGGTTCGCGCACCGAACTGGTAGCCCGTCGATGCGGTGGCCTGCAGCGAGTGGACCAGCCGGTTGAACCGCTCGGACAAGTCCGGGGTCAGGTTTCCAACCACCCGAACGTACCAGATTGGATTAATCTGCGGCTGGAATCCGCTGTCGCTCAACTCGCGGGCCGCGAATTCGATATTCTCGTCCGTGCCCGAAACGATAAAATCGGTGCCGCTGCGGTGGTGATAAACTTCGGCAACATTTACGTCGTTGGTCAGGAAGAACTGCAACAACTTGATCAACCCTCCCGGTTCATCGGGAACGGTTCCAACGTGGATACCGGTCGATGGTTCCGGATGGGTTACCAGAAAGAACCCGTCCGGCAGTTGGAATCCAGAAATCTCCGTATATTCGCTGGGATCGGCCGGATTAAAGATGTGCACCGGAATACCAGCCGCTTTGACCGGGTCAATTGCGCGAGAATAGATATTGCCTGCCTCGGTGGCCAGTTCGTAGTCCAGCTTTTTGACAGTGCGGGCGCTGTCTCCGACCAGCATGTCATCACAGGTCAGGACCCCCTTTGTCTCTTTGACAAATCCAACAAATTCGGCACCCAGCGCCATGCCTGCAAATGTTGCCGTCAAGTCCGACCCGCCGCGCCCCAGGCACGTCCGATAGACATTGTTATAGCGTTCTTCGATGTTTTTCGGGTCGTCCTCGTTCAGAATGCCCTTGTATTCATCCTGCGGGTCGTAGATCCCGTCAAAGCCCGACAAAACGGGCACAATTCCATGGTCCAGATACCTGCCAAGCAGAATCTCGCGTACGTTGGTGCTGGCTTTCTGCCATTCGATTTTAGCGTTCAGGTAATTCCCGTCTGTGATCAGTCCGGCGGTCAAGCCGCTGACCGCCGCAGCATTCATGGGAAACTTTCCCTTTTCGTATTTTGCGTTCAAGTAGGCTGCGATGATCGACGTTGACAGGCGTTCCCCGGCAGTAATGATATTGGCTTCCAGGCTTGCGATCGATTCCGATGCCTGGCAACAGACGTTTGCCATCAGGACGACCTGTTCGATCTGTTCCTGCACCCTGGCAATCAATTCCCGGTTGCCTTCGACCTGCAGATCGTTCATCAGTTCCTGGTGCGGTTCCATCAGGCGCTCGCGAAACGCTTCCAGTCCGGTGGTCAGCGTAGGGTACGAAAGAATTCTTGATCGAAACCCCTGCAGTTCATCGGTAATACTGACTTTATCCGAGCTTCCCGATCGCCCTCGGCGATACGCAGAAAAAACAGGAACAACGTAGTAGCCACGTTCCAGGAAATCCGCGATTACGTTTCGGGCCTGCCTGATACGCCCTTCCGATCGCGTCGAACCGACTGTGGTACCACCGAATTTCAGGACCGCAATTGGCTTCTGCGAAGGCCGGAGCGGCAACGCACCAATCCCCTGGGACACGACGGTTCCGTTCATCGTGCGACTGCCTGTTCGGAAACCCGATCCGCGGTCAAGTCGTACGAGCCGTCGGAATTGTGGACCTCGTTGCCAATCAACGGCGGAGTGAAGACACATGCCACGGTCATTTCGGACTCTGCACGCAGCCAGTGTCGGTCGTGCTGGTCCAGCGCATAGATGGTCCCAGGCTCGATTACGTGAACCTCGCCACTTGCCCGATCTTCGATTTCGCCGTTGCCGGAAATGCAATAAACCGATTCCAGATGATTCTGGTAATGGAGTTCGAGCTCGGCACCTGATTCGATCGTCGTAATGTGGAAGGAGAATCCCATTTTGTCTTCTTTCAACAACAAACGGACGCTCCGCCATCCGGGACCGGAAATACTGCGAGCAGACCGTTCAGCGTCTTTTAGCTTGCGGACAATCATTACAGTCAGTTGGCCGGTGTTGCCGGTTGATTGACTTCGACGTGGTCGAAATAGTCCCGGTCTTCAGGTACTTCAGCCCCGGCTTCCAGGACTGCTGCAACGCTTTGTTCGATAATGTCCAGTCCACAATTCAAATTACGGTCTGAGATTGTCAAAGGACACAGGCATTTGACGACCTGGTCGTCGGCACCGCTGGTTTCGATAATCATGTTCCGGCGAAAGGCCTCGGTCGTGATTTTGTCAGCCAACTCGCCGCTGACACAGTTCAGGCCGCGAAACATACCCCGTCCTCGCGCCGTAAAGTTGCCTTCGCCATAAGTATCGACGATTGACTGCAGGCGCGTCGCAATCAAATCGCCCTTCTTTTCGACAGATTTGGCGAAACTGTCATCCACCCAAAAGGACTCAATCGCTGCCGTCGCCGTAACAAAGGCCATGTTGTTCCCTCGAAATGTGCCGTTGTGCTCACCGGGTTTCCACTGATCCAACTCCGGCCTGATTAATACCAGGGCAAATGGCAAACCGTAGCCGCTCAGGGATTTTGACATTGTCACGATGTCCGGTTTTATCCCCGCGGTCTCGAAACTGAAATACGTTCCGGTGCGACCGCATCCGGCCTGGATGTCGTCAACGATCAACAAAACGTCATGGCGATTGCAGACGGCCTGCAGGTTTCGCAGCCAGGACAGGGACGCAGCGTGAATGCCGCCCTCGCCCTGGACGGTCTCGACAATCACGGCGGCCGGCAGATCCACTCCGCTCGACGAATCGCTCAAAACTTTGTCGAGATAGTAAGTCGTGTCAACGTCGTCTCCCATGTACCCGTCATATGGCATCCGTGTTACGCCCCCGAGGGCGGATCCGGCGGCCTGGCGATGATGTGAGTTGCCTGTAGCCGCCAGCGATCCAAGGGTCACGCCATGAAAACCGTTGGTGAAGGCAATAATGTTGTCCCGCCCCGTAACGTTCCGGGCGATCTTGAGGGCAGCCTCAACTGCATTGGTCCCGGTTGGTCCCGTGAACTGGAGCACATATTCCAACTGGCGAGGCTTCAGGATGTAATCATTAAAAACCTCCAGAAACCGTTGTTTTGCCGCTGTATGCAGGTCCAGACTATGGGACACACCGTCGCGCTGCACGTAGTCGACCAGCGCCTGCTTGAAGATCGGATTATTGTGACCGTAGTTCAAAGTCCCGGCTCCGGCCAGGAAGTCCAGGTACTCTGTTCCGTCCCGGTCATAAATATGGTCGCCCTGCGCCCGGTCAAAAACAACCGGGAACGAGCGCGCGTAGCTTTGAACCTCGGACTCGATGAGGTCGAATATCTTCACAGTTCCTCCTGGTCAGGTTTCGTCGAAAATGGTTTTATTGAGTTCTTCATATGCGATTGGTCCGATCGAAAACAGGTGTTCGGATTCGTGGCGACCACGGAAATGGTTATCCTTGTCAAAGAACGGGGTAACGGAGCACGTGGTCCCAAGGTGCTTCGCCAATGACCTGAACATGCCCGCGGATGCTTTGTTATCCGGTGTCACGGTTGTCTCCAGATAATTGACGCCCGGGCCCAGTCGTTGCAACAATCTGATGATCATTTGCCGGGCCAGTCCCTTCCGTCGACCGTTCTCCCCGACCATTACCTGCCAGAGAAAATAGACTTTCGGCCGGTCAGGTACAAGAAACCCGGACACAAATCCCACCATCTCCCCATTTATCTCGGCAACCATGGCCGTTCTGGCGAAATGAGTACATTGCAACAAGTTGCAATAGACCGAATTCCTGTCCAGGGGCGGACAGGCCTCTACCAGCCGGTGTACTCGCACTCCGTCCGTACTGACCGGCGTACGAAATTCGATTTCTGCTGTCATTTGTGACCTGTTGGCCCGAACTCAGCCAAAAAATTTCACTTCAAAGGTTTCCATGCACGAGAAAACCCGAAGAAACGCAATTTATTCAAGGAAATTACTTACAGTTGTAATATTATAACAGGACCATTCCCGTGGATTCAAGGATCTGGGAGAATATGTTCGATTGCCGGGCAGCGCTTGTGGGAAGTAAATGAACGACCAGAATGGCCGATGCAACGACGTGCTTGTGGCGCTTCGCCGTCTGATTCGAGCGACGGATCTTCATTCCCGGCACCTGGCCAAAACTTCGGGCCTGACATCTCCGCAATTGCTTTTGCTTCAGGCCATCCATGACAACCAACAGGTCACAATCCGACACCTCGCAGACCAAATCAGCCTCAGTCAGGCAACCGTCACGACGATTCTGAATCGACTGGAAACGCGCGGATTGGTCCGGCGCCAGCGGTCTGACTCGGACCGCCGGAAAGTACATACACACCTGACCAAAGAAGGGCAATCTGTCCTGGATGCCGCGCCAGCACCGCTGCAAAGCCAATTTGTTGAGCGCTTCAGCAAATTGGATGACTGGGAACAGACCGCGATTGTGTCGGCTCTCCAGCGAGTGGCCCACATGATGGACGCCTCGGATCTCGACGCGTCTCCGGTACTTGATGTCGGCGCCATGGACCGGCAGCCGGAACAGGCGGAGTGACAAGTCCACATCGCCGGGACCAGTCCGACAAGACGAACGTATCATATAGACCGGTCAATGCCAGATGAGGATGTGGCGCCAGAGTGCTTGAAACTGCAACGCTTGACCCAACGGTCATCAAACAACAGTTCGCCGACCCCGCCCGGTCAATCGTCCACGACTACCGCAGCGACAGTGATAACCTCCTGGTCTCCTTTGGTGGATACGATGCCCGCGCAAAACAGCCCAGGTTTCAGTTCAAGGGGGCATCCGCCAACTGGCCCGCGCGAAAGATATTTGTCCGGGATATCCCGAACGCGTTTTACAGTGCCGGAATGCCTGGCCTGACGGCAAACATCGAAGAGACAGCCGATCTGCTGCGACAGGAGATCCATCAGTTATCGCCCACGCATACTGTTTTTATCGGCAACTCGGCGGGCGGCTACGCGGCTGCATTGATCGGGGCCTGGCTGAACATTGATTCGGTCATTGCGATTGCGCCACCGATTACGTACTCCATCATCAGATGCATTCGCCTGGGCACGATAAACCGCGTTATCGCCTCTGTGGTCGCAAACACCTGGAAACAGGTGATCGGAAAGCCAAGATACCCCAGCCTGGATTATGCCCTGGCAGAGGTTGAATTTGACACTCGGGTCCACGTGTATTACTCAACCGACCACCGGGCCGACACCGTGTCTGCAGAGTTGCTCGGCAGGGTCCCGGGGATATCGACCCATCCGTATCCACGCGGCGGGCACCTTTTGGCCACAATGTTGCACCAGACGGGCGAGCTGGACGCAATTGTAGAAGCTGCCTTGGCAGGCCAGGACATCCCACTGGACGCAGCCGCGATCGCGGGCACTTGACACGAAATATTTTTTATGCAATAATTTTCGTGAAATGGAAGCAGTAGATCGTAAACCTAAGTCCTGGACGTTCCTGACGAATCATTCGCAGGTCCTGTTGTGTATTGCGCGCAATCCACGAATGACAACCCGGGAAATTTCGTTTGAGGTTGGCATTACCGAACGAGCAGTGCAGGGTATCGTCCGTGACCTTGAAGAAGGCGGCTATATTCGGATCAGCAAGGACGGTCGCCGCAACCTGTATGAACTTGACGACGATAAGCCCATGAGACACCCGGCCCAGGAGGGACACACGGTACACGAACTGCTGGAAGTCCTGGCCCACGCCTAGGTTTTTTTTGGACTTTATGCGAAAATTTTTTCTTAATTTTCTTTTCGTTAATAGTATTACTTGAATTATTTTTTATAAACGATCAAACACGTAAAGCGGTGCACACATGGAACTCAGCCTGATCCACATTTTTTCTGTTCTTGCCGCCGCCTGGTTATCGGGGCGAATCGCACAACGTTTCGGCCTGCCGGCAATTCTTGGCGAACTCGCCGCCGGCATTCTGCTGGGCCCGGCACTGCTCGGGTGGCTTGGACCAAATGAAGCAACGCGAGTACTCGCCGAACTGGGTGTCTACCTGCTGATGCTCTATATCGGGTTGGAAATGGATCCGGGCGCAATCGCACGTGCATCTGGCGGCGGCCTGCTGGCCGCCATCGGCGGATTCGTGATCCCTTTTGCCGCTGGCATGGCAATGATGGAGTTCTTTGGCTATTCAACGGAGGCCGGCCTGTTCATGGGAACGGCAATGGGTGTGACGTCATTGGCGACCAAATCCCGGATTCTCGTCGACCTTGATCTGATTGGCACGCGTATCGCCAGTGTGATGATGGCTGGGGCATTGTTCGCGGACACCCTGGCACTGGTTGTGTTTGCCGCGATCCTTTCATTGGCGGCAGGCGGCAGCATTTCCGAACTTGCAGCGTCAGATCTGGCGCTTGCGTTCGCCAAGGCCGCCCTGTTTTTCGGGATATCGGCACTGGTCGGGATGCGCGCGCTGCCGATTCTCGGGCGCCTCATCAAGGGGGCGGGATTCCGCGGTCGGACGTCGAGCTTTACAATCGTCTTGCTGGTCGCCCTTGTGTTTGCCGAAATGGCAAAACTGGCGGGACTGCATTCCGTGCTGGGCGCATTTATCGCTGGTTTGTTCCTGCAGCAGGGGATCATCAGCAAGCGCTGGTCCGGTGAAGTTCGCGACGTCGCCCACGACATCTCTATCGGTTTCCTGGCACCGATCTTTTTTGTCACTGCCGGGTTCCACGTATCGCCGTCAGCGCTCGTCGACAACGCCGGGTTGACGATCCTGGTCATTGCCGTCGCAACTGTGACCAAGATCGCCGGGACCGCATTGTTCTACCTGCCTACGGGGCGCGGCTGGAAAGAGGGGCTTGC
>JBFJWU010000165.1:0-7364 GCA_041623475.1 bacterium
CAGGCGACGTCCAGCGCCGACTGAGTCTGCCCCAGCGAATTCTTCATGTAAAAGTTTCGTACCCGGTACCACCGGTCCTGCGGCTCTGCGTCCGCCTGTGCGGCCTCGATCATGCATCCAAAGTCATTGGCCTGGGCAACAAACTGTGTGACTGTCCGAGGGGAATCCACCAGGCCTGGATTTGCGCAGTCGTCCACAGCAACGGGTTCGCCGGACTGCGAACCAGGCTCACCCAGGCAGCCGCCAATTGCAATCGCGATAACTGCGGTGGCAACGTACTTCACGGTAGCTCAACCGTCACTGGAAAACTACGCCACAATTTGTCATTACCCAACTGTCCATGATTGTTACGCCCCCAGCACCAGACGTTGTTGGCCGAATCGATTGCACAGCTGTGACTGGCACCGGCCTCAATGCCTGTCCAGTTCCGTTGCGGCGAAATCGGCGTGGGCTCCACTAGTTCCTGCGCGAACATCTCACCTGCCTGGCCGAAATCTGACGCTCCCCAGCAATTAATTGTATTGTCGTCAAGGATACCGCACATATGCCAATCCCCTGCGGCCAGATCAATCAGTCCCAATCCGGAAATTTCTGCGGGTCGGGTTACTGGTGTCGCCGACGTTGTCCCGTTCGCAAGTTGACCGAATCGGTTATCCCCCCAGCACCATACCTGCCCGCTGCCACCCGAGCGAATCGCGCAGGTGGCTGTTGCAGCCGCACCAATCGCGCTCCAGGCACCATCTGTGACCCGGGTCGGGGCCGTCAGGGCGGTCAATGTGACAGGGTCCGCTCCGGCCTGGCCGAATTGATTATCCCCCCAACAATAGATCCCGTCCGATCGAATTCCGCACGTATGCGCCTGGCCAATCGATATTTGAGCCCAACCAGCAACCGGTGCAATGGTCGTCGGGACCGACACCTGGTCGGCCGCAGAACCGATGCCGATTTGCCCGAAACTATTGTCTCCCCAGCAGCGGATTGATGAATCCGAACTTACCGCACAAAAGTAATTCTGACCCGCGGCCAGCGTTACCGCATCTGGAAGGTTGGCGACAACCGGTATCAGTGACAGGTCACTGGTGACCTGACCGCCAAGCTGGCCAGAGCTGTTGTCCCCCCAGCACAACACGGACGAATCGGAAGACACGGCACAACTACCGTATGATCCAACCGCGATCTGCTGCCAGTCACCAATTATGTCTAACGGCACTGGTGACGCGTTGGCCGTTGCGCCGTTGGCGAACTGCCCGTCGCTGCCGTCGCCCCAACACGCCAGGCTGCCGTCTGTTGCAACGGCACACGAGGTATTGGTGCCAGCACCGACCATCTGCGCACCAACCCAATCAAGCGCGACAGTTCCCGGCACGCCGGTCGCGGCCCCGGCAAAAGATGCGCCCAATTGCCCGATTTCATTATTCCCCCAGCAGAGAAGCCGAAAATGTTCACTGATTCCACAGGCAAAATCCGACCCGGTGTCCAACTGAATCCATCCACCACTGATTACCGTTGGCAGTACCCTCGGGGTCTCGTCTCCGGTTCCAAGTTGGCCACGCGCATTGCCGCCCCAGCAGACAATTTCATCGGCGCGCAATCCACAGGTGAATTCTCCAGCCCCGCCAGCCTGCAACTGTTTCCAGGCACCAATTCCACTGGGCTCAGTGGCCGGTAAAAGCTGATTGGACGGAGCACCACTGCCCGACTCCCCCTGCTCGTTGCGGCCCCAGCATAAACCGACTCCATCGGTCCGAACCGCACAGGCATGAGATTCACCAGCTGACACTGAATCCCATTTCCTCAGTCCGTACGCCTCCTCAACCGGTACCGTAGACGGGGTGGTCGTGCCGGTACCTAACTGGCCATGCCCGTTCCGCCCCCAGCAGTACAATCCCTTGTTGGTCCGAATGCCACATCCAAAGCGTTTGCCGGCCGAGACCGACTGCCAGTTGCTGGTGTCCACTTTCACCGGGGCAGCGCGATCCGTCGTCGTGCCATCACCCAACTGACCCTGGTCATTGCCTCCCCAGCACCAGCGGGAATTGTCCTGGTGAACGGCGCAGGTATGATCAAACCCGGCCGCAACCTGTACCCACGGTCCACTGTCAACCAGCGTCGGCTTTGTTACGACACCGGGAATACCCAACTGCCCGCTGGCGTTCCGCCCCCAACAGTACAACGACTCATCTGTTTTTATTCCGCAACTGTGCCGCCCTCCGGCGGAAATGGATACCCACTCGGGCTCCGGACTGGCGAGCACCGGTGCCGTCGCGTGTCGAGTCGCGCCGGTCGCACCTGTTCCCAACTGACCATCAGAATTATGCCCCCAGCACCAGATCCGTCTGTCAACAGCAACGGCACAGGCGTGGCCACCGCCGACAGACAGTGACAGCCACTCGCGAATCGTCCATTCATGTCGTTGTACAGCGGACACATTACCAACCACATCGCGGGCCCGGACTTCAAATGAATGCTCACCAAAGTCCAGATCTTCGAACGTCACACCTGTCACGCACGATTGGAACGGACCTGCATCCAGTTTGCACAGGAAACCGGCGACACCGGACAGGTTGTCGGTTGCCGAGAACCCGAATACAGCTGGCCCTGATCCGGTTGAGGATGCGGGAAACTGGTCGAAAGCCACCACCGGTGCCACCGAATCCGTTTGCCAGGTCGCCAGGGCCGGGGACCGGTCGCGATTGCCTGTCTGGTCATATGCGCGAATGCGAAGTTCATGTGAACCCTGCGAACTGATAACAAGCGTCAGGGGCGAATCACATGGCAGAAACGCATCTTCGTCCAACGCGCACTCAAATCCCGCCACCGCATCGTCATCGTTTCCAGAAAACGCGAATGACACAGTCGTGTCCCGCGTGATTCCGCTCGGACCGCCATCGATGGTCGTCTCTGGCGAAACCTGGTCTGCGGCCGACAGCGTGACTCGTGCGGGCCGCGAATGCCCGACTGTCTGTCCATCTCCATCAACCGCCCGCACGCCATAAGCGTAGGTGCGACCGACCTCGACGTCATCGTCCCGAAATACAGTGATTGGCACGCTGACCAGTTCCACCATGTCAGTAAATGCGCCTGGAGCCACCTGACTTTCGGCTAAAGTGTCTGACTTGAAAACTGTAAACGTCACCTGGGTCCCGGTAGAAAAATACCAGGCCACGCGCACGCTCTCGCCGTCATCAGTTGTCAACGACACCGGAATCTCGGCAATACGTGGTGGGACGACCGGCTCATCTGTTGTCTTGCACCCGCCTAGTGCTGTCGCAAATACCATCGCCGTCAGCAGTATTTCCAATCCTGGATTCGGTGAGGTTCTCAACTTGCGACCCGCCGGACGGCACTTGCAATTTCTGTGGGACAATCCTCCTGCAGATAGTGCGAGGCCTTGGGCAACCTGGTCAGCTTGGCCAGGGGAAAGTGCTTCTGCCAGCGACGGATCACCCGGCGGTTTCCGAATGCCGGATCGTTCATTGCCCAGACCATTTCAGCAGGCTTGTCGCTCAGTTTCGGCAACCGGCGCTCAATCGCATCCAGCCAGTCCGCTGACTTGCGAATTTCACGAGGGAAAACCCACGTGCCGCGCCGGCTGGGCATAGTCGGAAACGGCGCCCGGTACGCATCCAACACCGGCCGGGACGTTCGGGAGGGTCCTGTAATCCCCATCGGAACAATCTTTTCGACAAAGAAATTCCGGTACATTTGCAGGTAACGGCCGAATATTGGCCCACCCATGACCCTGGAAAACAGCCATTCAGACGGCCCCGGTGCCCAGGCCCAGGTGTTGCAAATTACAATTCCTGCAATTCGGTCCGGATGTCGGGTCGCAACATCAAATCCAATCGGCCCACCCCAATCCTGGACAACCAGGATAATATCTTCAAACCCCTGGGATTCGACGAATCCGGAGATCCACTGGGCATGCTCTGCTGGCGTATAACCATATCCGGCTGGGTGGTCGGACATACCGAATCCAGGGTAGTCCGGCGCAACGGCCCTGAAATCTGGCGCAAGAGCTCGGATGACGTGGCGATACAGGAACGACCACGTTGGATTTCCGTGCAGCATCAGTACCGGCTGGCCCTGCCCTTCGTCTACAAAGTGCATGGCAAAACCACCGCGTTCAAACCAGTGGTCCGAAAATGGGTATTCTTCTTCCGAGACTACGAACGGACGACTGCGAGCCGGGGCAGCGGATTGCGACGCCACCGGACCCTACACGTTCCCGGATTCAGTCATCAAGGCGCTGGAGTGCACGACGCAGTCGGTCTTCAACGACGTCGAAACGTTTTTCCATCATGTTCAGTCGATCGATCATCTCCTGGAACTTGTCCCGCAACGTCGGAATTCCAGTAACCCGGTCGAATACTTCGACGACACGCTCGTCGACTTTTTCCTGCCACTCCTCAAAACTATGAGCGGTTTCGTCGATCCACTCGCGCAGAAAGCGGTTGGCCTCGTCGCGCGTGATTTGCCCCCGTTCCTGCAGTTTGTTCAGTTGTTCTTCGACATCCTCCCTGATCGTCTGCAAAGGGTGTTCGACGCCTGAAATCAGCTTGCCAAACCAGTTGCCCATACTTTGCTCACCAAAACGGATAATCCGTTTCATCACTTCGGCCGGCATGGTCCGCTGCTTCCGCTTCTCCTCCTCGTAAAGGATCTGGGCCAGCACCATTCCTGTCATATCTTCGCCTGTCTTGTGATCCACGACGGACACGTCGATGCCGTCCCTGATCATTTCTGCAAGCTCATCCAGATTGACGTATCTGCTGTCGTCGGTGTCATACAATTTTCGGTTTGGATAGCGCTTGATTGTCTTCTGGATCTCGTCGTCGCTCATCGTTCCACCTTTATCCAGTGAATATTGTCGTCGTGTTCCGGTTCTTCATTTCTATTATCCGACTGCCCGCCCGCAACTATTGATTCGATTTCCTGGTCGATCAATCCAATTGCAGTCAGCAAACCTTCACGTTGATCATTGTCGGCTTCAGGATCAACGCGCAGCAACTCTGCTGACAATACATCGCGAAACAGTCCCAGGGCCTCAATCTGTATTGCCGCACCCTTTTGCCGGTCAACCAACTCCGGAATCAAGCCAATCAGAAAGTCCACGCCACCACGAATCATCGTCAACGCGGTTTCGACAGATTTGAGATCGCCCGCATTGTCGGGACGTTCCGAAGCCAGCTCTTCCAGAACGGCGACGACCTGACGCAGCCCCAGCAACGCCTGCCGCCGGCTTTCGCGAAAGTGGACACCGGCGCCGTCCAGCCGATCCATCAGATCTCGAATAAGGTTCACTCGGTCCGTTTCGCTCAAGCCTCAAACTCCACTCTCAGGCCGTCCGTACTCCATGATGCACGGCAAAGCCGTAATCTGGCCAATTGATGTGGCAACGGCAGATGGCGCCGAACCGGTCCAAGGTCCAGAATCATATCATCCCCGCGCCTGCCAACCCGGAAATCGTCAGGATCAGCCGGCCGGGGAATGCGAATAAGCATCGCCAGGCGATCCCCGACGCCTTCGATAGAAATTGCCTCGGACCTGTTAAACACTTCCCGCAGTCTAGCGTTTGCTCGCAACTCGTCGGCAAGCAGTTGCAGTTGATCCAACCCGATCGGTTCCGGGTGCAGTTCGGGCAACCCGAACGCAGACACGGGTCTTACCCGCGGTCGGACACTTTCGGTTTCATCACTGCGACAGCGGTTCACAAAGACGCGACCGACGTTTATGCCCTGCAGGTTCAAGTACCCAATTGCCCGTTCTGTTTCTTTCAATACGACAGATTCCGCGGTCGTCACGACATGGGCCACGGACCTGGCCGGATCCGTCAGCATGCCCCGCAGGTCGATTACGTCGTTAAAAAGGTCCTGAATCTGGTCCATAACGATGCCGCCGGGCATCGGCACACCAGAGACGCGCTCGGCCAGCGGGCCGACAGTTTCAACAATTCGACGTTCTGCCGGGAAAAACTTTTCCATATACCAACGGATTGCTTCGGGCAGGTTAAGGTACCGCAGTGTGCTGCCTGTGGGCGGGCAATCGACAACAACGTGATCAAACGTTTCTGCCAGGGATCGCAATTGCAGCAGGCCGGCGATCTCCTCCAGTCCTGGCAGATATGCCACGTCCTCGGCAACCAGCTCGCTTACCCCCTGGCTGCGAAACAGGCGAACAAGATATCGCCGAATATCTCCCCAGTTTGCTTCCAGCGCGTCAGACAGTCGAATCTCGGCAGCGAACAGGCCATCGGCAACGCGAACGGGCTTTCCCGCCAGCGGCAGCCCCATCACGTCGCCAAGGCTGTGGGCCGGGTCGACGCTGGCAACAACCGTTCGCTCGTTGGAACTGGACAGCGCAACTCCGGTTGCAGCTGCAACCGTGGTTTTGCCGACTCCGCCCTTGCCTGTTGTCAAGAAAATCAAAAAACGATCCGGATCCCAGAAATGGTGGCAAACAGGACCACCTGAAGGAATCACGGTAGCACAGCGGGAACGTCGTTTCCACGCGTCATAACCATAAAAACAGGGCCGCCGACAACGCCTGACATGGTAGGATGAGCCTGGTAGATGACGGGTGGCTTTTCGACCAAAAACCCGAACCGCGGAGCAACCGATTGGGAAAAACTCAATCCCGGCGACACACGCACGAGCCGGAAGTCATTGAAGAAATCGAGTTACGGGACCTTGATGCCCTGCGCCTGGTGTGCGGGGAACGGGATCGCAATCTTCGTGATATTGAGGGTCGGTTCCGGGTTACCCTGCACCCTCGCGGAAACCAGATACGAATCATCGGCGAACGAAGTTCGGTCGACGACGCGACCCGGACGATTCAGGCCATGTATGACGATGCCGTTGACGGACGTGAGGTAACCGTCCCAACGGTGGCAACGGGGGGCATCGCGGGGGAGTCGCCATTGGAGTCTGCACCTGGTGATGTTGTCCTGGTCACATTCCAGAACAAAAAGCTTGGCCCCCGGACAGAAACCCAGAAGGATTACATCAGGTCCATCTCCGAACACAATATTGTGTTTGCACTGGGACCAGCGGGTACCGGCAAAACGTACCTGGCCGTACTGATGGCAGTCCAGCAACTGCTGGCCGGGGCGGTCAACAGGATTATCCTGGCCAGGCCAGCGGTCGAAGCCGGCGAAAAACTGGGGTTTTTGCCCGGTGACCTGGCGGAAAAAGTTAACCCGTACCTGCGCCCCCTGTACGACGCGCTGCACGATATGTTGCCGTTTGACCGTGTGACGCAGATGATCGAATCAGGTGTCATTGAAGTCGCTCCCCTGGCATTCATGCGCGGGAGAACCTTGAACAATGCATTTATCATCCTCGACGAGGCCCAGAACTCGACCC
>JBFJWU010000166.1:0-7313 GCA_041623475.1 bacterium
AACGGGAAACCAGTCGATTTTTCCCGACATGGTTCCAATCAATTCGATCGAGCGGGTCGAAATAATCCGGGGCCCGGGTGGAGTCTTGTTCGGTACCAATGCATTTGCGGGAATCATCAACGTCTTTACAAGAAATCCTGACAAGACTGAAGGCGAAGTTGCCCTGGCGATGGGCGCCCTGGTGCCGGACAACCCGGACAACCGCCTGGACGCACTGAATGCAGATGCGCGCGGTCGATCGTCGCTGGCCTGGGACGACGGATTCGCAGATTTCAGTGTCCAGGTACTGCGAACGCCGCAATGGCGCGCCGTTGTTCCTAATGCAGCATTAAGTTCCGTAGACCGGACAACTTTTGGGCGAACGACCTTTCCGCGTGGCGAGACATCCGTCGCGGGCATCGCCAAGCTCGGTCAGGCGATCAATAATCACCGGGTCAGGACAGTTGGTGGTTTCTGGCACCAGGAAAAATTGAAATGGGGGTTGCTGCCGGTTGTCCAGGTCGATTCGGAACCAAACCGGACCCAGATGCTTTTTGGAGCAGTGTACTGGGACTGGACACTGGACCAGGCGCAGATCAATACTCGATTCGGCATTGACTGGAACAAGCAGGAGAATGGTGCTGGACGTGTTCGGCTGCTGCCACCGCCGAGAAGCAATGATTCACTTGTCGCTGATGTGGACACATTCAAATACGAATATGAAATTTCCGCCTTGTATTCGACACCAGGCGGATTACTGACCATCAAAACAGGAACGCAATCCAGTTTTTTCAAAACCCGCGGTTACGAACTGGAATTTTCGTCGGACGGCCAACTGGCACCGGGTGTAATCGACCTGGACGAGGGCCAGGTGGCCTACGACACGAATATCTATGTCCAGTCGACAATCAAGCCGGTTGACGACCTCAGCCTGATGGCTGGTGTCCGGCTGAACATCTTCAATTCCGGTCCATTTGACTCGGCACTGACTGACCCGCCAGCAGAACTGACGCCAAATCCCAGGGTCGCTGCTGTCTACCGGATTAATGACCGGGCAACCGCGAAATTGCTGTACGGGCGCTCGTTTCGAATTCCGTCGCTGTTTGAGCAGTGGGTCATTGCACCGGGTGTCATCTATGGTGACCCGCAGTTATCCCCCGAATTGATTGACACGATCGAACTGGCCGCGGACACCCTGCCCGTTGATGGCTGGAGTTTGCGCGTCAATGGCTTTGTGACAATTACCGACAAGGACATTGCGTTGAATCCCGTCCCGGACGGTGCCGAACAATACAGCAACGGCGACGGCACGTTGATTCGGGGCGCTGAATTGACGACACGGTATGTTGGCCAGAAATGGCTTGACCTGCACGCAACAGTTGGTTTTCAGGAAGGAAACGAACGCGGACCTGGCAAGGCCTACATGTCTGATATTGCCAGGATACTGGCCAGCGTCAGCCCGACGTTCAAAGCACCGTCACAATCATTGAGCGTCACGCCCACTTACCAGTTCATTGGCCGCCGTGCCGACCTGGACAGCGCGTCGCTGGTGGGATTGACTGTCTACTATGACCCGGTCGATTGGGTAACAATTGGATTGATTGGCCGGAACGTCCTGGACGAACGTTATGCTGATCTCGAAGTTGTCCGCGAAGACACGCCAGGTGGCGTAAAGCAGAACCAGCCGCGAACTCTCAGCCTGTGGGTCTCGGCCGAGTTCTAGTTGCCGAGAATCTGTCGCGCTCCCTTTATTGACATCGCCGCGATTGTCACCTGAGGGTTGACACCAAGAGCTTCCGGAAAACCACTGGCATCCAGGACCCACAGGTTCTTCTGGCCAACGACCTGGCCGTCGCTGTCTGTCACGGTTCCCCGGCAAGCCCCTCCGAACGGATGCGCCGTATACAGGTACTGCAGACCAGGCCGGATATCCATGCTGCCCGGCAGGTTATGAAGCCAACCGATTCGACGATGTGGCAGCAGGACTCGCCGGGCACCTGCCGCAAAATACAACTCGGCAGCACTGTTATAGAAATGCCCGACCCTTTGCGCGTCAAACGGGTCCAGGTCGTAGCTGATCACGGGATCGCCATTGCGGTCCAGACGGACCGAACCGCGACCCCGTGCCCTGACCAGGCACAACACCCCCGACAGGTACCGGTACCTGGACAGGATTTCTGATTTAAATGCCCCCTGGCCCGGCGGCTGGACAGAAAACGCCATGGGTTGTACGCCGACCCCCTCCATGATGTAACCCGGCCCCCGCCGACCGTAAACATCTGCAAATTCCATCACCCCGTACGACATCGGGATTCCATTGAATCCGTCGACCGGTGAGCCAAAATCGCCCCACGCCACGGACTGAACGTGAAACTGCAGGCCATTTCCCGCGTTGATTCCACTGCGCAGCAGGATGGCAGGGGTCTGGACGATCCCGGCAGCCAGGACGACAACATCAGAACGGATCTGTCCGGCAGACGTTTCAACAATCCAGCCGTCCCCGGAATGTGACAGTGAACGGACGGTCGTTTCAGTCAGCAGGTGCGCCCCGGCCGCGACGGCGTCAGGGATGAATGACAGGTTGGTGGAACGTTTAACACCGTACGTGCAGCCAACGTGCCGGAATCCGCATTCGACACAGCCGGGGCTGTTGTGCCGCAACCGCTCACCGTGCCATCCCAGGCGAGCAGCACCGAGGCCCACCAGGTAATTGGCCTTATTGATCTGGGATTTGGGGATCTGGACGACGCCCATCGCCTGCTCAACCTCGTCGGCAAGCGATTCCAGCTCCGCGAAATCCAGCTCGACCCCATATTGGCGCCAGCGATCGACAATCTCTGGAGGTGGCCGAAAACAAATCGCGTCATTGACCAACGTCGACCCACCGACCGCCTGGCCCTGCAGGATGCCAACGTGCCCGTCTTCGGTCCCCTGCGTCCCGGCACCGACATAGAGCCGGGGCACCATATCGCGTTCCAATTGGGTAAGGTCGCCCGGCGCATAATCTCGGCCAGCTTCAATAATGGCAACACCATCGCCCCACTGCCTGGCCAATTCGCGGGCAGCCGGGGCACCGCCCGCCCCTGACCCGACCACAACCGCCTTGAAACGTTTCGTCATGGCACGTCCGTGTGCCAGTGCACCGGCTGGCTCTGGCCAGGATTTCTGCCCGCGTAGCCCACGTCACTGCGACACGGTCCCGGATATTTCATCTGCCGCCATCCGACCTCGGACGACGAATAGCTGGCTGACGCAATTGCGTGCAACAATCCCCAAACGCTGGCCTTGACCCCGTTTTCGCTTGTCGCCCATGATCGCAGCCAATTTTGCTGCACGTCTGCAGATTTGTCGGTAAAACCGACCAGTCCGACGGTCCACTCTTCAAACAAGTACAACCCGACACCCGCCATTCGTCGCTGCCCCGGCGACATCGCGCCCAACAGATCGTCCGCATATTGGACCGGATCCCATTCGCCGGCGGCTAACGCCGATGCACCTTCCGGACCAACAATTAATCCGCTGGCCGCCCGGATTGTTTCACACTGCCGATCGCTCAAATGTACAGCAGATTTGCTGGCGCCGAGCCCGGCACCCACCGTCAACCGACTGGCAATCTTTGCGACCGAATAAGCGGCAACCGCCAGAATGGGTATTTTCAGGAAATCCCGGCGGCGAAACCGGGGCTGGTCAGGGCTGTCGGACGACTCAGGCGACAATGCGGACAATCATCGCGCCCAGGATCGCATACTGGGCCAAAAGGAACGTGACTCGGGCCATTACAAAGGGAACGGCTGTGCTGACAAGATGAACTGTCGTCTGTCCCGCCCTGGCCCCAAAATACCACCAGGCCAGTGGATCAGTCAGTCCGGGAACCCCAAGCGCAAATGCGGTCAGGATTACGGCTGTGTAGACGGGCAGGTTTTCGACGCAATTCAAATGCGCGCGAATCAGGCGTTTGTAAAAATCAGAACCACCGTGTTCCTGGCCAGCTGGAAATTCGTTTGCCTGCTTCTCGCCCTTGAGGACGGCGACCGTTCGAATCAGGACGATCAACATGACAAGCGCCATTGTCAAAGCGACAAATGCCAGCAAGCTTTGTAATGATGCGTTCAAAATGCACCCCCGTTCAGGCGCAGTCTACCAGCGGTCAAAGCAGTGGACAAGCGGTCGGCATCCTGTTATAAGTAAGTGCACACTTACTTATAACGGTGAAAGGAGCCCACAGTGGGCGTTGAAGACAAAGTCGTAATCAGTTGCGCACTCACCGGTGTACTGACCAACCCCGAACAGTTTCCTGTACCGGTTACCCCTGAAGAGATGGCTGCCGAAGCCAAGCGCGCCTTTGAAGCCGGCGCGGCAATCATGCACGTCCATGTCCGCGACCAGCGCCCTGGTATGGGGATGCTTCCGTCCTGGAAACCAGACGATTTTGAAGCGGTAATGGATGCCATTTACGATGCCTGCCCGGGCGTCATCATCAACCAGACCACGGGCATGATAGGCCCTGACATCAGTGGCCCGATGGATTGCCTGGAACGAGTCAAACCGGAAATGGCAGCGATGAATGCTGGATCGCTCAACTACCTGCGGGCGACATCGAAAGGAACGTGGGCGTGGCCACCGTCGTTGTTTGACAATCCAGTGGACAAGATCGAGAAATTCCTGAATGCGATGTACGAGTGGGACATCCTGCCGGAATTTGAATGTTTCGATACCGGAATCGTCCGCAGCGTCGGGCTTTTTCAACAGGTTGGCCTGACCAGGGGACACATCGACCTGTCCGTCATCATGGGCGTTGCGTCCGGAATGCCGGCAAAGCCGCACTGGCTGCCGCTTGTTCTGGAGGAAATTCCCGACAACGCCACCTGGCAGGTAATCGGGATCGGCCGTCAGGAAGTATGGGATTGCCATCGCAAAGCATGTGAACTGGGTGGCAATCTGCGCAGTGGCCTGGAAGATACGTTTTACCTGCCGGACGGCAGCCGGTCCGAATCCAACGGACAGCCGATCGAGGCGTTGGCAAACATCGCTCGTGACGTCGGTCGCGAAATTGCTACGCCGGACGAGGCCCGGAAAATCCTGAACATCCGCCCGGCGGCCTGATTGTAGACCTCCACCATCATTCGTAGAATATCTCTTTCTGGAGTTCGAGTGACGGTGGGGAACCATGGAAGAGCGAGTTTGGGTAAAGGACTTCTTTGATCGCTGGACACGGCGCGGAATTGCCCGTGGCCAGGATGAGGCGTTCTACGCAGTATTGCGTCGCGTCGACGAAAAAACGCTGCGTGTCCCGATGGACATTATTGAGCGGCAAATGCCGCAGGACCGGGAAGAAGAAGCCCTGCTGCAACTGTGGCGGGCCTGGAACCAGTATCTGGCTGGCGACAAAATCGGTGCCAAGGCCGTGGTCAAGCACACCCGCAAAGCCCTGGCACGTCGTCCCGAACCCTATCTGTTCCTCGGAATCATGGCGCTGATGGAACGCCAGCGGGGAATCGCCTGGAAAATGCTGTCACGGGCCAACCGCCTGGACGGCGGCAACCAGCAAATCACGCTGCTGATCCAGAGATTCGGGATTCGCCAGCCGCCGGTGTTGGGGTTTCTCGACCGAGCCCACCCCATAAATGTTTTTCTCGGCCGCTGGCGGCACCGACTGACTGCCAGCGGCTGATGCCAGCAGGATGTCACTGGTGTTCAGGGCCTCGGCCCCGCTTATCGGTCAGAGTTTTGTTGAATTATTCGTAGCCGGGCGCGTTGAAGGCGATGTGACAGTCGCCCGGCGCCAGGCGTCGTATTGGATTTTATTGCTGGGCCGGACAGGCTGGACGCGCCGCTGACGATACTGGCTCCTGTCCGGGTGAATTTCGCGCTGGCCAAATCGACTATCTATTTGGATCGTGTTATTGAATTTGACCGATACCAATGAAAAAAATGCATCGGCGCCAGTTGCGTATCAAGCCCCTCGATTTTGATTTCTTCTAACCGCAGACAGCACAGCGGTCACCGAATTCTGTTAAGACGCTAAGTTCGCGCCGTGATTTTCATCACCCGGCAAAGTGGTTCAACCCACTTTGAGACATCGAAAGTGGCAGCCCGCCTGACGGCTTTGCCTCTAATAATTTGAAAGGCCCAACTAGAACGGTGTCACCAATTCTATAGTTGTCGCAGATATCGAACCCGCAAAATTTCGCACCAAATCGCTGCCTTCTTCCGTCAAGTACGCGTTACCGGTTCGCGGCTCAAACGCTAATGACACATAGTCGACCCAGTTTGTGGTCAATTTAGATCGCGACCAGCTACCACCGAAATTTGTTTCCAGGAAATTGTCTCTGTATGTCTCTCCGATATAGGCAACATAAAGATTCTCATAGTCATCCATAACAAAACTCATTTCGTGGGCCGTAAACATTCCTTGCCGAAACATTTCTACAGACCAGCCGCCGCCTTCGTTGGTCGCGTAAAGAATATCCACACTATTGGTTGACTGGTAGAAAACAATGTGAATATGACCATCTTCGTCGACCAGAATTTCGGCGTCAGTCATGGCCCAGTCGTCGGCGGAAAGGTTCGGGTCGTTATATGGCGCGTAAATAGTTTCGTAACTCCAATTGCCAGGTCCGCCAGTGGCGACAACGACCGTTGAAGCACTATCAGCATCAAAAGTCGTGAAGACCACCACGGGTAAACCTTTCCCATCAAGGGCAATTGCCGGGTCCTGAAACCAAAGACTGGTGGACGCTGAAACGTCTGACAATGCCCAAGTACCGCCCGAGTTTTCCGCATAAATTATGTCTGAATTGCCGTCCCGGTATACCAAATGGACGTTGCCAGCGCTATCGGCAACCATCCGTTGCCTGGGAAATGTACCGGCATTAGAAGTGATGCTCTCGGATGACCAGCTCCCTCCGGCATCGGACGCATAACGAAGCTCGTGTGTACCAGTGTGCTGGTAAACAGTATGTCGAACATCGTTGCTATCGATAATCAAGCTATTCTTTTCCCAGGTCCCCGCCTCGACCGTCTCCTCTGTCCAAAAACGATCAAGCCCACTCACAACCTTGGCATCACTGCACGAATCGGCGAAATTCATGACGCTGGCGCTGTCAAATGCCAGGGACTGGGCGCCGTCGTTATCACAGGTAGTTCCCGGAAAATCGAATTCGAAAATTGGAAACGTGGAATAACTCAAATACTGGAGCATCCGATTTGCACCGTCCCAGTAAGTTTGGTGAATTTTTCCAGTTGGATCAAAAACCGCAGAAGAATCCCAGATGTCTTCGTTTTCGTTCTCCCACAGATGTTGCTTTGTCCAGACGCCGGTGGTGTTGTGGGCG
>JBFJWU010000167.1:0-7309 GCA_041623475.1 bacterium
ACCCTGCGAGACTCGACGGGCGTTTTGAATGATTGGTGGTAGATTTTGACGTTCGGAAATGCTGGCGGCGATGCGTCCCCGACCGTCGAAATGGAGAGCGCCAGACAAATCGCCAAGAGGAACTTCAAAAATCCACCTTACATGGACTAGAACGAATCCCGGTTCGGCGATATGTCGCCGGGGATTCGGTCGATTGTAGAATTGTTGACCCAGCATATCTGCTCATGAACCCCATCCTAGCAACGATATGTGAATTTTCCAAGGGTCCAGGTTGTCTGCTTAGCATTTGACTAGCGTCTATATAGCACGCAGGCATTGTCTACCGATCATGCAGCCAATTTCTGGTGATTCCCACTGCTCAAACCGTCCCGAACTGCCTTTGCAGGACGCGGTGGCGGTGGTTGAAGAGTTGGGTGACCACAAATCGGGATGCAAACCGGGGTAGCTTGGGGATGAATTCCAGGTCGTCGGTGATTTTGCAGTGGCCGGGGGTGGTTTCGCGGACTTCGCGGATGTGGCGCCACAGTTTCATGGCACCCATCGGGGATTGTTCGACGAACCGGCCGGTCGGGTCCAGCTCCAGCAGGGTCAGGTCGGAATGATCAAACGGGATGATCCCCAACAGTTTGATCGGTATGCGGGCGATGGGCTGGCCGATGGGGACGTTCTGCAGGTTTAACCCGCACTATTCACCACGGTTTGTTTCGAAGGTGCTGCGAATGCGGTGTCCAGTATGCGGCTGGACTGAAAAGCGCAGCCGTAGCTGCGTTTTGAAGGAAGACGGGTGCTGGTCGCCGCATGCGTGGTGCATGCGGAGCAAAAACAGAGTGACGTGGTTCGCGGTCCTGACTTGTCCATGCGGCCTGTCACTTGATTTTCTCCTCGACCATAGCTACGACTATGCTCTCGCCTCCAAATCTTCGCGACAGGCCACCTTGCCGGCGTCATGACTCGCGACCGTGGTGAATAGTGCGGGTTAGGGCGGCGACATCGTCCGGTGGCTCCATGCTCATCAATGGGGCCAGTTCGGCGCGGATGCCGTCGGGTGAGGTCGCCCAGGCCCAGACATCGGCCTGCGGGGCCGCCAGGTGCGACTGGAAATAAAGTTTTACTGGCGGTTGTTTGGCCGTCGGTCAGTCCGTGTAGAACTGCTTGCAGTACTTGCGATAGATCCCGATGGGGCCGTCGCCCTCAGCCAGTGGTGGCGGGTCGATCCAGCGCTTGTTTTCCCAGATGATGAAGTCGGACTTGACCTCGGCGACAAATGCCTTGAACGAAAACGCCAGGATGATGCTGGTGGCCAGCGATTTGGGCATGATCTTCATCGCCGGGTGGAATTTGCCGGGGTTTTCGATTTTCTGGACCAGCATGCCCAGGCGGAGTTCGACCATGCCGTCGCTGGTGGGCATGGGCATGACAAAGTTCTTGCTGCGCATGCCGTACACAGGTACGTGGATATCGACGACGGAATAGCCCAGGCCCAAAACGTGGGCCTGGAACTCGACCTGGACCGCATCATTGCCAGGCAGGCGGTCGTCGTTCAGTTCCATAGCGTATTTGGCCCGCAGGACCGGGCCGTCGACTTCGGGTTTTTCGACGACTTTGACGGCTTCGTAGCCGTGGATATGGACAAAGTGGCCGATATCCACGGAATTTTCGCTGATTTCCTGGGGATGGGACTTCAGGACCAGGATGTCCTGTTTCATCTTTGACCAGCCGTCCAGCTCGACCTCGGGGACGTTCCAGTCGGGTTCGATCCGGTCGGGGTGGTAATAGACCACGATCATGCCGTGGGTCTCGTGGACCGGCCAGCTGTACAGCTTGGCCGCCGGCGGTGGTTTGCTGTCGTATCCGGTGGCGACGCAGGCGCCGTCGTGGTTGAACTTGAAGCCATGGAACGGGCAGCGCAGGTCTTCGCCTTCGACGGTACCGCCGTGGGCAAAATTGGCCCCCAGGTGCGGGCAGTAGGCGTCGACGACCGACACTTTGCCGGATTCGCTGCGAAAAATGACGACTTTCTGGTCGGCGATTGTCTTTTCGACAACCTGCCCGGGTTTTACCTCGCTGGACCAGGCGATGGTGTACCAGGCAATTGGATGCTGGCCAATTTCCATCCGGTCTTCTGCTTTTTTGCTGCCGGCTGCGCCCCGTTCGCTTTCACGTGCCTGTGCGTCCATCGGTTCGGAAACTCCCCAAAGAATTTAGCGGGTTCAAAAACAACTGTACTTAGAGTAACGCCTGTGGATATAGATGCAATTTGACGAGGGTCAATAATCGACCAATTGGTAAAAGATTTCCCCGCAGCCCCGGGCTACATCACCCCGGGAATCACGGCTTTCCGGTCTTGCGGATAGTCGTCGAATTTTTCGTGGTACCACTTGTGGTGGTTCAGGCCGTGGCTGCCCAGGTTAAACAGGGTGAACAGGGCAAATGACAGGCCAGCAAACGACCAGGTCAGGATCGCCCAGCCGAACCACATGACGATTTCGCCAAAGTAGTTGGGGCACGAGATCTGCTCGTACAGCCAGCCACGGGGGATCTTGTAACCGGTTTCGCCCGGGGCCCGCAGGTTGAGCAGCATCTGGTCGGCTTTGCGGTTGATGTACCAGCCGGCATAAAAGATCATCGTGCCGATGATAAACCGGGGATCGACCAGCCAGCTGGTGTCCCAGGTGCCAAAGTGCCCGACCCAGGCACCGTTGACGAATGCGTTGACGCTGTTGTAAAAGAACGCCGCCACCGTGATCATCAGGTAGATGCCCTTGGTGCTGTGACGGGTGCGGAACGGGTACAGGAACGTCCGATCCACATAGTGGGTCATCCAGATGAACGTCAGGACCATGGGTACGGTCTGGCCAAAGTTCTGGCCGACCAGGACATAAAACAGGAACAGCAGGACCACCGGCGATTCCATGACCATCCAGGACAGGTGATACGGTCCTTTGGGTCCGAGGTTCGTCTTGTAACGGCCGCCCAGGGGCGCAGGAATGACGCGCTCTGACAGGATCGTGAACAGGCCAAAGAAAATAATGCCCCAGGCTGCAGGCCGGTGCATGGCCTGCAGCTCTGACCACGGTATGTCCGGCATCGCTGAGGTTCGTCTGGTTAGCTAACGGGCCAGGTTCGGTCGAATCAGATCTTGCCTTGCCGCAGCTCTTTGACGACAAGTTCGCCGTACCGCTTGAACGTACGACCGAACGTGCGCAGGTCCAGCGTGCTGAACACCGTGTCGGCCAGCCCAAACGGCAGCATGGCCGGGATCGGTCCGCGAGCGTATTCCAGCATCCAGCCGTCTTCGGGAATGCGATAGCCTTTGACATCGCCGTCGTGCAGGACCATATACGGCTTTCCCGGGACATAGGATTCCCGCTCGGTATTGCCTTCTTTGTACAGCACCAGTTCGCCGCGAATCATAAAGTCATAGACACTGGCGCCGTAGCGACCGCTGTGGCCCTCTGTGCCGATCGGGGTGCCGAAAAAGATCACGTATTCGCTGAGCGATGCGTGCAGCAGGTGCAGTTGGCCCATGGCGCCACCGGCATTGTTAAAGATCCAGTCGCGCGGGCCATCGTCGATGTGGTCCGGGTAACGGTCTTTCAGTTCTTTGGTGATGAAATCGAACTTCGATTCCAGGTCCAGGCTTTTTTTGCGCACAGCGCTTAGGACAATTTCATTCAGCTCATCGGGATCAAAAATGTAACCCATGGTCGATTCTCCTGTCGTTGACCGCACGGCGGTCCAGATCTGTTCAAAGTTTTTTGATTGATTATTGATGGTCCCGGTGTGACCGGGGCTGCCAAAACAGTGTGCCACATCAACGGGGATTTCTTCGATCTGCATTGAACGTATATTTTTTGCGCAGGCCCGCGATTGACCGCGATGCGTACCGGCAAATGTGTCGGTCCGTGCGACGAATCGGCGTTGATCCGCTAACCTGAGATCCTTGTTCAGAAACCAGGGACCAAAGCGGGACCGATTGTGAAACTTGACAACAAGACGGATCTGACAGCCAGTGGCATCGGGCTGCAGCGAGATGCCCGCGTGGCCGGGGTGGCGCGGGAATGAAACGATTTATCGCAGTGGCCGTGGCGATCCTGCCGGTAATGGGCATTGTCGCCGCGTACCTGGCAACACCATTGGCGATGGTCGGGGCCGGGCTGGCCGCAAAGACGGTCTGTTCGCAGGTCTTCCTGGCGGACCGCTCAGTCGATGATGTGCTGGCCGAGGAACTGGGTCCGTACTGGTACGTCGGTGCCGAAGTCAACCGGGAACGGCGAAGTGTTACGGGGCACGTGATGCGGGCGTGGCAGCGGCTGGCGATCTATCGTCCGGGGTTCGGCTGCACGCTGGTGCCCGGTCTGGACCTGGACGCCGCGACGCCGGTGCCCGACCTGTCCGGTTGGCAGGCGGCGACCACGCAGGCGGTTGAGTGGCCGGCACCCGCGACCGGCGGCGATTACGGGCAACTGGACCGGGCCATCGACCTGGCATTCAGCGAACACCCCAACGGACTGCCGACGCGAACGCGGGCAGTAATCGTCGTCCAGCACGGGCAGGTACTGGCCGAACGTTATGCGCCGGGCATCGATGCGGGCCAGCGGCAGCGCGGCTGGTCGATGTCCAAAAGTGTGCTGGGAACGCTGGTCGGTATGCGGGTCCGGGACGGCAAGCTGTCGCCTGACCAGCCGGTTGTCCACGGCGGCTGGGCTGCGGATGATCCACGGACGGGAATCACCGTCCGCGACCTGATCCAGATGAGCAGTGGCCTGGAATTTGACGAGACGTACGGGGCCAATGGTGACCCGGCGCGACTGTTGTACGGTACGCCGGATGCCGCCGGTTTTGCCGCGGGCAAACCGTTGGTGCATACGCCAGGTTCCAAGTGGCTGTATTCCAGCGGCACAAGCAACCTGCTGGCCTGGGTACTGCGGCGTTCATTTGAAAGTGATGACGATTATTGGCGGTACCCCTACGAGCGACTGTTCGCACCGGCCGGGATGACATCGGCGGTGTTCGAGGTGGATGCCAGCGGGACCTTTATCGGTTCGTCATGGATGTTCGCAACGCCCAGGGACTGGACGCGGCTGGGGCTGCTGTACCTGGACAACGGCATGGCTGGCGGGCAGCAGATCATCGATCCCGACTGGGTCCGGTTTTCGGTGGCCGCGGCACCCGCTGCGCCCGATGGCAAGTACGGGGCCCACTGGTGGACCAACGACGGCCAGCGTAACGGGCTTCCCGGAATGTATCCAAAATTGCCCGAGGATGCCTATTTTGCGATTGGTTACGAGGGGCAGATTGTCGCCGTCTTCCCGGCGCGCAACCTGGTTGTGACGCGGATGGGACTGAGCCACAAAGACGCGTGGAACAACGAACGGTTTCTGGCGAATGTCCTGGATGCGCTGGAGCTTGACCAGTCGGCAGCAAAGGATGGTGGCGAATGACTTTGCCGGATCGAAACAATCCCTATACGTTTGATGAGTTCCTGAAGCGACGCGACCGTTTTGACTACTACAGGGATGACACGTTCCTGCAGCGGGTCGTGCAGCACTTTACAGGCGACGAGTGGCCGGTCCTGCACGAACAACTGCTGGAATTTTCGCCGCGCCCGTCATTCCGCTGGCGGGACCTGGCTGAAATCAACAGCCTGCCCGACAACCGGCCGCGCCTGACTCATTTTGACGGCCACGGACATCGGATTGACCGGATCGAGCGGCCGCAGGAAACGATCGAAATCGAACGTGGTGTATTCGGCGAGGGGTTGTTCTCGGACCAGACCAGCCTGTGGGAGCGCCTGAGCAAGCAGTTGCTGATCCACCAGAACGGCGAACACGGAGTGAGCTGTGCGATGACGTGCACCGAGGGCCTGGTCGCCCTGGTCGGGGCCCACGTGGAAACTGCACACCCTGCGGCCAAAGAAATCTGGCGCCACTGCAAAGAGGGGTTCGATGGCGATTTCGGGACCGGTTCGCAGTTTTTGACCGAAATCCAGGGTGGTTCGGATGTGCCCGCCAACCGCGTCGAGGCAGTACCTGACAGCGACGGGCAGCATTTTCGCCTGTATGGGACCAAGTTCTTTTGTTCGGCCTGTCATACCGATTACGCGATTGTCACAGCAAAGGTGACGGGCAGCTCCGACGTCAGCACGTTCCTGGTCCCGGCATGGCTGCCGGGCAACAAGGACCGGGAAATTCGCAACGGGTACCGCATCAACCGCCTGAAACGCAAGCTGGGGACGATCGAGTTACCCACCGGCGAAATCGAATTTGACGGGGCGCTGGCGTACCCGATCGGTCCGTTGGGTCGTGGTGTGGCCAACGTCGTCGGCCACGTCCTGACGGTCAGCCGACTGAGTGTGAGCATCAGCAACACAGCGTCCAACATCCGTGCGGTGCGCGAGGCGCGGATGTATATGGAGTTCCGTGAGGTGTTCGGGCAGCGGTTGATCGATTATCCGATCAATTCCGGGCAAATCGCTGAACTGGAGCGCCGGAGCCAGGCGACCCTGTGCGGACTGTACAAGATCTACGGACAGTTGATCGGGCAGGGCGGCCGGTTGACGGCGGGCCTGCCCCGTGACGAGGACCTGGATGCGCGGCGGCACAAATTTCGGCTGCGCCTGTTGATCATGCTGCAGAAGCTGGCAACCACATCTGACACGGTGGATATCCTGCACCGTTGCATTTCGGTGTTTGCCGGCCACGGGGTGATGGAATGCTTTTCAGCAATTCCGCGGTTATTGAGGGATGCGTTGATTAACGAACAATGGGAAGGTCCGCGCAATATGCTGCTGGCCCAGATTCATGGTGACCTGGGGCGGGTCCAGGACTGGTACCCGACAGACGAACTGGTTGCGGACTTGTTGCCAGGCGCGGAACCAGAGCATCAGCAGGCGTGGGCGGCGCAGCTTGGTGACATCGTCAATGCCGACCTGTCGACAGGATCCAACCGGCAAACGGTTGCCCTGGCAATGGCGTGGGATGGGCTGGCGCAGGACATCTTTAACCACTACCAGGCAGAGGCCCTGGCGGAGGTCGGGTGAAGCGACCAGCTTCACGTCATCTCGCACGCTGTCCTCGCGCCAGGATCCTCGACGTAGCGCTGCTACGCCTGCGGCCCAGCCACTGCGGGCATCGCACGATCTAACGCAAATCTGGTCGCTTCCGGGTTGGAGCTTCACGTCATCTCGCACGCTGTCCTCGCGCCAGGATCCTCGACGTAGCGCTGCTACGCCTGCGGTCCAGCCACTGCGGGCATCGCACGATCTAACGCAAATCTGGTCGCTTCCGGGTTGGAGCTTCACGCCATC
>JBFJWU010000168.1:0-7298 GCA_041623475.1 bacterium
GCGGCGGCCTGGCCGAACTGCACCCGGCTGATATGGGTGCCCACGTACTGACTGAACTTGTTGACCGAACCGGGATTAACCCGGCGGATGTCGAGGACGTCGTCGTTGGCTGCCTGGACACGATTGGGTCCCAGGCAGGAGATATCGCCCGGACCTGCGGGCTGGCCGCGGGCCTGCCCGAGGAGATCCCCGGGACAACGGTTGATCGCCAGTGCGGATCGTCGCAGCAGGCGGTCCATTTTGCGGCCCAGGGCGTGATGAGTGGTACCCAGGATATGGTCATCGCCGGCGGTGTCCAGAATATGAGCACAATCCCGATTGGCGCGTCGATGATCGTTGCCCGGGAATTCGGCATCAAGGACCCCTTTTCCGGTTCCAAAGGATGGGTCGAGCGCTACGGAACGCAGCCGGTGACCCAGTTCCACGGTGCGGAAATGATCGCTGAAAAATGGGACATCAGCCGGCAGGATATGGAAGAGTTCGCATATGAGAGCCATCAGCGGGCATTGAAGGCCCAGGCCGAAGGGCGCTTTGACAACGAGATCCACCCGATCAATGGTGTAACGGCCGACGAAGGCCCCCGTGCCGACACGACCCTGGAAAAGATGGCAACGTTGAAAACACTGGCCGAGGGCGGACGCCTGACGGCCGCGGTTGCCAGCCAGATTTCCGATGGCGCGGCCGCGATGCTGATTGCGTCAGAGCAGGCCGTCAAGGACCATGGCCTTAAGCCCCGTGCCCGGGTTCACCACCTGAGTGTGCGCGGCGCTGACCCGATCCTGATGCTGACGGGCCCGATTCCGGCGACCCGCTATGCGATGGAAAAGACCGGTATGAGCCTGGATGAGATCGACCTGGTCGAAATTAACGAAGCATTTGCATCCGTGGTCCTGGCCTGGCAGAAAGAACTGGACGCCGACATGGACAAAGTCAATGTCAACGGCGGTGCGATTTCGCTGGGACATCCGCTGGGTGCGACCGGTTGCCGCCTGATGACAACCCTGCTGAACGAACTGGAACGCACCGGCGGGCGATACGGGCTGCAGACGATGTGCGAGGGCGGCGGACAGGCCAACGTCACGATTATCGAACGCCTCTAAAGGACTGTTTAATTGTGTTTGTTGCTACTACGAGGCCGGATTCGCACCGGCCTCCAGCGCTCCGCTCGGTCGCGCGTCCTCGACGATGCCGCTGGCATCGACTGCGGGGCGCTCGGTCGCGGATCACTGTATCCCGTCACGACTTCGGCCTCTCGCGACGCATCAACCACAATCAAACAGTCCTCAGGTGTTTGGGATAGGGACCGGGTTTAGGGTCAGTGCATTTTGCGTTTACAGATGAACAGGAACAGCTGCGGGATATTGCCCGGCGGTTCCTGAATGCCGAGTCCGACCCGATGTCGGTTCGCAGGGCCATGGCGACCGAAGATGGCTTTGATCGGGATATCTGGTCCAGGGTCGGGTCCGAACTGGGATGGACGGCGTTGGCAATCCCGGAAGCCTGCGGCGGCTACGGCTTTGGCTTTGTCGAGGTCGTGGCGGTCGCAGAAGAAATGGGGCGCGCCCTGTTCTGTGCTCCCTTCCTGGCAAGTGTCGGGCTGGCTGCCAATGTTGTCCTGGAAGCCGGAGATGACGAACAGCGTCGTCGGATATTGCCAGCGCTCGCGGACGGCAGCAGGATCGCAACACTGGCCCTGTGCGAAGGCAGCGGCCAGTGGTCCAGTTCCGGCCTCCAGGCAACTGCGGACCGGGATAGCGACAGTTGGATCCTTAATGGCAGGAAACGGTATGTCCCCTGGGGGGCGGCAGCGGACCAGATCCTTGTCGTCGCAAACACATCCGACGGGCCGGGAGTCTTTTTAGTCGACAGCGACACACAGGGGTTGCGGATCGATCCGACACCGACAATGGACCAGACCCGTCCACAGGCCGAGATCGTGCTTGATGACGTGCGGTGCAGCAATGACGACGTTATCGGTGCGCCGGGTGATGCGGCAATTGCGGCTGTGGACACAGCACTGGACCTGGCACGGGTGATTCTGGCAGCCGAACAGGTGGGCGGTGCGCAGGCGTGCCTGGACATGGCCGTCGAGTACGCCAAGGTTCGCGAACAGTTTGGCCAGCCCATCGGACGTTTCCAGGCAATCAAGCACAAATGTGCCGACATGATGATCGCATTGGAGGCCGCACGGTCAGCGGCGTGGTACGCGGGATGGGTTGCGGCAAACCGGCGCGCAGAGCTGCCCGAAGCTGCGGCTATGGCCCAGGCGACCTGCTCACGTACATACTTTCACTGTGCAGCCGACAATATCCAGATTCACGGCGGAATCGGGTTTACGTGGGAGCACGATGCCCATTTGTACTTCAAGCGGGCCCGGTCCAGTGAAATCCTGTTCGGTGATCCATCGACGAACCGCGACCGGTTTGCCGATGCGGTGGGTTTGTAGCTTTGGAAGGACGAGCGCCAGCATCAGTTTTGGTGGTTTTTTCCAGCTGCAACGATCCAGGACAGGCGATCGAGCTGGCCGAGTGGTATGACCTGGAGCATATGAACGATGTGACGGACCATTCCGGTTTCGCAAACGCGACGCGGTTTGAGCTGGCAACATCACTGACACGGGATCTCGGGCCCGGGTACCTGGCCGTGTATGAGTACGACGGCGGCGATTTACTGGGCGAGTATCGTCGCCTGCAACAGTTTATGGACGATATTCCGTTTCATCCCGCATTGTCGATCGATTCGTCTGGTGTTCTGGAACGCGTTGGTTTTGGCCGCGAAGCACGGCGGTCGATGGATCTGCCGGGGCTGCTGGTCGGGTGTACTGATTGCAACGACCCGGAGCAGGACCAGGAATTCAATGACTGGTACGACTCGGTCCACGCGCCGGACCCGGTGAACAGCGGTATCTACCAGAGCGCGGCACGATATCGACGGGTCTCGGGTAATCTGCCGTTCTCGTACCTGGCTTTGTACGAATCGACAACGATGGAGCCGATGGCCAGCGGGGCGTTCATGGAATGGCCCGGCCGTAATCCTGAACTGCATCCTGCACTAGAGATTCGCCACGTCTGGGCGTATAACAAAATATTCAGCCAGGTGAGCTAGTTGGACCTTGAATTTACGAAACAGGATCAGGTCTTTCGCGAGGCAGTCCAAGCCTGGCTGCAGGAGAGCCTGACCGGCGAGTTTGCCGTGCTCAAGGGACGCGGCGGGCCCGGTGACGAGCACGCGTTATTTGCTGAACGCCTGGCGTGGGAACAAAAAATGGGTGCCGAGGGCTGGAAGTGCCTGGGCTGGCCCGAATCAGCCGGCGGCCGGGATCTGCCACTGAGCCAGCAAATGATTTTTAACGAAGAGTATGTCCGGGCCGGTGGTCCAGGCCAGTTGGGCCATATTGGCGAAACGTTGTTGGGGCCGACACTGATTCATTTCGGTGATGACGACCAGCGGCAGCGTTTCCTGCCGAACATTGTCGGTGTCAAGGAACTGTGGTGCCAGGGGTATTCCGAGCCCAATGCCGGCAGCGACCTGGCCAACGTGCAGACTACGGCAGAACTGGATGGCGATGAATGGGTAATCAATGGCCAGAAAGTCTGGACATCCGGTGCGCAGTGGTCCCAATGGTGTTTTGTGATTTGCCGGACTGATCGCGAGGCGGCCCGAAAGCACGCGGGATTGTCGTACCTGCTGGTGCCAATGGATCAGGAAGGGGTCGACGTTCGCCCCATTCGCCAGATGAGCGGCGAGGCTGAGTTCAACGAAGTTTTCTTTGACAATGCCCGGACATCGGCAGCAAATGTTGTCGGCGGCGTCAATAATGGCTGGAGAGTCGCGATGGGTACGCTGGCGTTCGAACGCGGTGCGTCGACCCTGGGCCAGCAGGCACAGTTTGAACGAGAATTGAACGAGATCACAGATATCGCCCGCAGGAATGGCCGCATTGATGACCCCGGTATCCGGGCTCGCCTGGCTGACGCCTGGATGGGGCTGAAAATCATGCGCCTGAGCGCCCTGCGAACGTTGGCCAGCGCGGACGAAGCGGCCTTGCCGCCGGCGGCGCTGACGACCAAGATCTACTGGGCGAACTGGCATCGGGACCTGGGCAAACTGGCGATGGATGTGCTGGGGCTGGATTCAGAAATTGCCGATTCTCGCGACGAACTGACCCAATTGCAGCGGCTGTTCCTGTTTGTGCGGTCCGATACCATCTACGCGGGATCCAACCAGATTCAACGCAATATCATTGCCGAGCGGGCGCTGGGCCTGCCGCGATAGTTACGAAAGGCAAGTTGAGTGAAAGAAACGCCACAGTATCCGCAAAGCCACAACCTGCTGGCGGGCAAAACCGTTGCCATTACCGCAGCAGCAGGCACTGGAATCGGTTTTGCGACGGCCAGGCGATGCATCGAGGAAGGCGCGCGAGTCTTTATCAGCGATGCCCACGAACGCCGTGTCGCCGAGGCAGCTGCGCAACTTTCCGAGGTCGCTGGAACGGATATCGGGTTCCAGGTGTGCGATGTAACGAAGGAAGACCAGGTCCAGGCATTTGTTAACGCAGCCGTCGACAATCTGGGGCACATCGACGTAATGATGAACAACGCCGGGCTGGGAGGTACTGCAAATGTTGCCGACATGTCCGACGACCAGTGGAACATCGTTATCGACGTTACGCTGACCGGGACATTCCGCATGACGCGGGCTGTGCTGGCCCACATGATCGGACGCAAGGCGGGCGTGATTGTCAATAATGCCAGCGTCCTGGGTTGGCGCGCCCAGAAGGGGCAGGCGCATTATGCGGCGGCAAAAGCCGGCGTAATGGCACTGACCAGTTGCGTTGCCCTGGAGGCTGCCGACCATAACATCCGGGTCAATGGCGTCGCGCCCAGCCTGGCCATGCATCCGTTCCTGGCCAAGGTCACCAGCGACGAACTGCTGGCCGAACTGAAACGGAAAGAGGCATTTGGACGGGCGGCCGAGGTCTGGGAAATTGCCAATGTCATGATCTTCCTCGCCAGCGACTATTCAAGCTATATGACAGGCGAGACCGTCAGCGTCAGCAACCAGCGGGCCTGAACCTGAATGCCGGCTGACTGGTTTTTCCTGGTGAGAATGAGCGGTAACAACCCATGACAAAATTGTTTGCGGGTGATCGGCTGGCCGAGCTCAATGGCTTTACGCTGGAGATGGCGGCGGTTCAGTTGGCAGGATTGGAACTGGTCAAGCAGGAGCCGGGATGTGCTGTGACCCGGTTCAACGTCACCGAGCCGATTTCGGCCGGGTCCGGGTCGTTGCACGGAGCTGTTTTATATGGCCTGCTGGATGTAACCGGATTCCTGGCTGTATTGCCGATGCTGGCAACCGACAAAGGCGTGGTCACCCACGATGCCCATTTTTCGGTCCTGTCGCAGGTACCCCGTGGGCACGATGTTGAGCTTCGTGCCGATGTTGAACGGTTGGGGCGCTCAATTGCGTTTATCCGGGTCGAGGCGTACGACGTCAGCGACTCGCCCGAGCGGCTGCTGGCGACTGCGAAAGTTACCAAATCGGTGCTGGATTTATCCCGGCGTCTTAAATATGCAGACTAATCCGGGCCTGCGGGCTCGCTGGAAAAGGAACAGGACGTGGCAGTAAAACTGGGCTTAATGCTGGGATATTCCGGCAGAACCATTTCGATCAACATGGATATGATCCGCGAGGCCGAGGATATGGGGTACGATTCGGTCTGGACGGCCGAATCATGGGGCTCCGATGCAGTATCTCCGGCGGCCTGGGTCGGCGCCCAGACTAGCAAAATCAAGATCGGCACGGGGATTATGCAGATGCCTGGACGCTCGCCGGCAAATACGGCGATGACCGCAATGACCATGGACCAGCTGACCGGTGGCCGGTTTATCCTGGGACTGGGGACCTCGGGGCCGCAGGTCGTCGAGGGCTGGCACGGAGTTCCCTGGCACAAGCCGCTCAGTTGGCAGCGGGAATACATTTCAATCGTGCGCACGATCCTGCGACGCGAGGAAAAGCTGGAGCACAAGGGCGAGCGGTACCGGATTCCCTACGATGGCCCGAATTCAGCCGGATTGGGCAAACCGCTGAAAAGCATGATCCATGGCAGCCCGGACCTCCCCATTTATTCCGGTTCAATGGCACCCAAGGGCCAACAGCTGTCCGGTGAGTTGTTTGACGGCTGTCTGTTGACCTGTATGCACCCTGAGTACGGTGATGTCATCTGGGAGAACATCAGGACCGGTGGCGAAAAGGCCGGTCGTGACCTGAACCCGGATAACTTTGACCTGGCGCCGATGGTGGCGGTGGTCCTGGGCGATGATGTCGAGGCCTGCCGAGGACCGTTGAAGCTGCAATTATCGCTGTATATCGGCGGGATGGGTTCCAAAAACAAGAATTTTTACAAAGAGTACCTGGACAAGGTCGGATTTGCCGAACAGAACCAGAAGATCCAGGGCCTGTTCCTGGAGGGCAAACAGGGTGAGGCGGCCAACGAGGTAACGGATGAAATGATTGACACCCTTTACCTGGTTGGACCAAAGGAGCGAATTCGCGATCGCTTTGAGGTCTGGAAGGAAGCCCCTGTCGGCACGATCATGATCGGTGCGATGCAGCCCGTCGCTGTGCGCCTGATGGCGGAGCTTAATTCATGAGTGCCCCGGCCCGGAAAATAGGCATTATTGGTGGTACCGGCGCCGAAGCCCGTGGCATTGCAATCAGGTGGGCCAAGGCCGGTCACCAGGTGACAATCGGGTCCCGCGATGCACAGCGCGGGGCGGACAAGGCGGCCGAATTGGCCACCGAGTTCGACATTGAACTGCAGGGCAGTGACAACGCAGGTTGTGTCCGTGGTGCTGATGTAGTGCTGCTGTCGATCCCGTACAGCGGTCACGGTGACACATTGCGGACGCTGAAAGACGACCTGCAGGGTAAGGTCCTGATCGACATCACGGTGCCACTGCAGCCGCCCAAGGTGCGTTCGGTGAATTTACCGGACGGGCAGGCGGCCGCACTGGAGGCGCAGGCAATCCTGGGCGATGGGGTGACGGTCGCTGCGGCGATGCACCATATTGCCGCCCACTGGCTGGAACAGGTTGACCGCGAAATCGACTGCGATGTCCTGGTGGCCTGCAATGACAAGGACGTTCGGCATCAGGTTATCGAACTGATCGGCGACCTGGGCATGAATGCGATCTCTGCAGGCGTGCTTAAGAACGCCATTGCGCTGGAGTCGCTGACGCCTGTGCTGCTGCATATGAACTCGGTTTACAAGGGGCACGCCGGGATTCGGATCA
>JBFJWU010000169.1:0-7289 GCA_041623475.1 bacterium
ATCACGACGGCAATGCCTATAGTTACGAGGATCACAAGCGCTGGTGTCGGCAGGCACGGATCCGTTTTTACACCAACCCCCGGATCGCCTGGCAACTTGTACGATACGTCGCGCGCCACAATCCCCGCTATTTCCTGAAACTGGCGCAGATCGCAACGTTTGCCCTGCCCCACTACGTATTTGAATCGATCCGCCCGGTGCGCTGGGAAAGCGGGGACTTTAGAACCGACACAGCCGAAGATATGGCACTCACAGAAGCGGCCCGGGCATTGCGTTAGGCGCACGACCAGGAAAACGACAGATCAGTTGCCGCTGCTGTCCTTGATCAGGGAATGAATAAAGTTGTGCGCCGTATCGTCCAGTTCGTCAAACTCAACCCCGGCCTCGAACGCATTGCCAATCGGCTTGCACCAGCGAATGTGGCTGGTCGCTGCGAACAGGGTCTGGTCGTCGACGCGAAAATCCACCACCACAGTGTCATCTTCGGACAACCGCGAATCCAGTTTCAACTTCATACCACCCGCAGAGATGTCGGTCGCATATGACTCGGCAAATTCCTTCAGGGAACCGGTGCGAATAACCACACGGTACTTTGTCGGGACCCGCCGGTAGCGACGGCGTTCCTCATGATAATCCAGCGCGTGACGGATAAAGTCCGCCGACGATTCATCCAGGTCCTCAAACTCGACACCGACATTCCAATAATCGATATCGACAGTGTCCTGCGCGCACCATCGAACGTGGACGAAACTGGCGATGACCGGTTTCGCCTCGCCCATGCGAAACTCCACATACAATTTGTCCCCTTTTTCCAGCGGCCGACTGGTACGCAGTTGCAGGCCACCCACGGAAATATCCTCGGCAAACGAATCAACGAATTGATCAATGCTGTCAACCTTGAAGCGAACGGCCATTCCCATGGCCTGCCGCGGATGTTGTCGTCGTTCGTCCGTCATACTCGTGATCCTCTCTGATTCCGTCTATTCGTTGCCGTCGACCAACCCGGTCATACTGGCCCGCATCTGTTCGGCTGCGGGCTTGTTCGGGTCGGCCGACATAATACTGTACGATGCGACACCGTGGGCCACCAGCAGATCCTGGTCATTATGGACCTCAACCCGGGCCACGCAGATCCGACTGCCCTTGCGAATCACCTGGCCAACACCCGTAAACGACTGCCCGCCTGCAGGGCGCAGATAGTCAACCCGCATGTCCACCGTGTTTACAGTCAATTCCCGAGGATACTCGAGGACCGTAAACGCAGCCAGACCGCCAACCGTGTCAATCAGTGTGCTGACGACACCACCGTGCAGGATATTTTTGATTTTGTCGCCGATCAGCTCCGGTCGAAACTCGAGCGACATTGTTGCCCGGCCGTGTTCGATAGAACCAACACGAATCCCGACCGTTTCATTGAACGGGATACCGATGTTGAAGACTTGCTCCAACCGTTCACGCACTCGAGGATCAAGATCTGCCACGGGCCTATTCTAAGGCATTTACTGAACTATATCAACGGGTTGTACACGAATTACCAGCGCGCCGTGGGCGCTCAGCTGACAGGGCCCGGCCACGGCGGCGAGTGGCCACGTCCGATTGCCCGGGAACGTTGCAGCGCCTCGGTCAGCCACTGCTTTGCCCCGCGGATTGCCAGGTGCAGTGGCTCGCCGGTTGCCAATCGTGCCGCAATGGCTGCGGACAGATGGCAGCCCGTACCGTGGGTATGCCTGGTTTCGATCTTTTCACCGTCAAACCACGTCGGCTCGCCATCGGCATACAGGACATCAGACGCATCGTCGGCGTGCCCGCCCTTGACCAGCACCGGCACGTCAAATTGCTCGTACAAATGCATCGCCGCTTCTTCACGGGCGGACCTGGACAGATAAACCCGCCGTCCCAACAGGACACCGGCCTCGCGAATGTTTGGCGTCACCAGGCTGGCCATTGGAATCAGCAGTTCGCGAATCAATTGTTCGCTCATCGTCGGCAGCAACCGATCGCCGCTGGTTGCGACCAGCACCGGATCAACCACCAGCCAGTTTGGTTCATAGTTTTTCAGACGCTCGACAACAGCGCTGATCAGTTCCGGTGGACCCAGCATACCCGTCTTGATCGCCAGCGGCGACAGGTCCGAAAGGACGCTGTCCAGCTGCCGGGCAACAAACTCGGCTGGAATTGGTTTGATTCCCTGTACCCCGACCGTATTCTGCGCCGTCAGTGCCGTAATGACGCTGGCGCCGTGGACACCGTGCAGGGCAAATGTCCGCAGGTCGGCCTGGATACCAGCGCCGCCGCTTGGATCACTGCCAGCAATCGTCAAAACGACTGGCGCACCGCCTTTTTGCGCCAGGCTCAACGGTCTGCCGCCCACGCATCCAGGTATTGGTGTGCCACCGCGGCAGGATCGGGCTGGCCCCAGATCCCTGACAACACCGCTGCAGCTGTCGCGCCTGCGCGCCGCAATAATGGCAGATCGGCAATCGTCAATCCACCAATTGCGATGACCGGGCGTTCGGCCATTTCTGCGGCGGCCCGAATGCCGTCAACGCCAATGGCATCGCCTGCATCCTGCTTGGATGCCGTCGGCCTGACCGTTCCGACACCAAAATAATCGATCTGTCGGGCATCGGGCCCAGCCATCATCGCCGGGTCATCGCCGCTGCGACCGACCAGGAACCCGGGACCCGTTGCGTTTCGAATCCGGGCCGGCGCCAGGTCATCCGGACCAACATGGATACCGTCGGCATCCGATGCCAAGGCGACCGACAAATCATCATTGATGATCAGGATCGACCGGTCCAGGATGATCCGGGCCTGCCGGGCAACCTGCTGCAATTGTCCGGATGTCGCCTGCTTGCTGCGTAATTGAAACCAGCGGACGCCTGCGTCCTGAATCGCGGCCAGTTGGTCCCGCCAGTCTGCGCGGGTCTCCGGATCAAACAGGACGTACAGGCCGGTCCGGCGCAACGAATCAAACGGGTCCGCGCGGTAATCAGGGGCCACCCGGGTCATTTCCCGGCAGCTTTCTTTCTGGTCCCGGATTTGTTCGAACGTTTCGTTTTCGACCCAGCGGCTGTTTTCTTTGTTGCCGCCGATCTTTTTGATGCGGCCTTCTTTTTCCTGGCCGGCTTCGGGTCCGAAGCACGTTTGCCGCCTGGCTTGGCAGGCGATCTGGAACCGGGAGCCTGGCTGCTTTTCCACGGCTGCCGGTCCGCAAAAAATTTGTCCAGACGCAGGTTCAGGAATTCGGGATGCTCCGCCAGTGCTGCGTGGGATCCACCGGGAATAATCGTTAATTCGCTGTCAGGAATCCGGTTATGCATCTGCCGGCTCAGCCAGACTGGCGTCAGGACGTCGTTGTCCGCACCAACGACCAGGGTCGGCACACCAATCTGGATCAAAACGTCCTCGGCACTGTGCCACGCCGCAGATTCAGTTAATGCCAGGAACGCCGGCACATCCAGGTTGGCCAGGTGCTCAAAATAGCCAGCCATCAATTCCCGGTCCGCCAACTTGCCGTCGATCAGGCCGGTACTGGACGCAAACGGAAACACCAGCCGACTGCTGGAAAATGCCCGGTTAAACCGTCCTACGGGACCCTGCAGGCGTTTCATCAGGTTCAACAGGACAGGGAATACCACGGGTGCAACCGGCGAATCCATAACCGTATCGCCCGGTCGTCCGTATGTACCCAGAATTGGAACCAACCCGGCGACGCGTTCGGGGAACTGCGCATACGCTTCCAGGATGACCTGGCAGCCCATGGAATGCCCGATCAGCACGGCCTGGTCCACGTCCAGCTGATCCAGTACGGAACGCAGGTCCTGGACCGCCTGGTGAATCGTCATCGTCGACAGGTCTGCGGGGACGGCGGTCCGGCCGTGGGCCCTGTAATCCCATTGGATCAGCCGGTATCGGTCACTGAAATACTGGCGCATAAAGGTCCAGAAATGATCCGTACAAGCCAGGCCGTTGCAAAACACGATTGCGGGCCCTGTTCCGCGGCTGTCGGCATGAATAATATGGCCGTCGTCGGCTCGAACACTGAATTTTTCAACACTGGTCATCTGCTCGGTCCTGATCCTGTTCACGCTGTGCATTCCCCGGTATTCGGGCCCGTGTATCGAACAGTTTAGCGAAATTGCGTATGATTGCCCGTCACCTGCCGAGCCAGGCAAACGGGCGTTCGGGAAACGTTGAATTGCCTCTGCACCTTGTGTATGATGGAACACATTATGACCCTGACTAAATTGCCTATGGCTGGTACCGACTCTGGCGCCGGGTTGTCCCTGCGGGTCTGGGGCGGCGGGGACCGCAGCGCCTACGCAACACTGGCACGGCATCTGGAAGAAGCCGTCGAGGGAGTCCAGGTACGTCGTCTCGAACTGGCCCTGCGATGTATTCGCCAGGCTCGGCTGGCAGCCATGGACGAAGGCTTTGAGTTAACTGCCACTGGTGGTCCGGCAGATGGGTGACGACACCCGCCGTTTTCCGCGCATTCCACTGCGAGCCAGGGTCCATTGCACAGGCAAGGGCCTGTACTTCAGTGACCTGACCAGTAACATCAGCGAAGGCGGGATCGGCCTGGAAACGATTTCCAATCTTGAACCTGGCGAGGAACTGGACATCGAGTTTAGGTTGCCGGAGAGCGACGGCGGTTTTTTTGTCCGTACACGGGTTGTCTGGGTAAGACCGATGGACGAAAGTTCCCGCAAGATCAACTGCGGACTGGCATTTGAGGAACTGGCCGACGAAGAACGCGGCACGATTCGCGACTACATCTTGGACAACGTTGACTGAGTAGCGGACTGGGAGGGGAACCCCATGAGCTTGACACGACAGGACCTGGCCGAAGCAATCCAGAATCGATTCGGTGTACCCGGGCGCGAGGCCGAACGCTGGACGACATTTATGCTGGACAAAATCACGGCTGAACTGGAAGAAGGCAACTCTGTGGGCCTCAGCGGCTTTGGCGTATTCGAGGTGGTCAACCGAAAGCCTCGCGTCGGTCGCAACCCCCGAACCAAAGAAGCTGTACCGATCCCGGAACGCATCGTTGTTACGTTCCGTCCCAGTGAAAAACTGAAGCTGCGGATGAACCCGCACCTCAAGGACAGCTGACCCCTTTGGCAGCCGATTCCACCGCCGGTCGGATGTTCCATCGCATCGGTGAAGTCGTAGAACAAACCGGTATCCCCGCCCACGTACTGCGGTACTGGGAATCCGAGTTCCCGATGCTCAAACCCCGCAAAGGCGGTGGCGGCCAGCGGATGTACCACAACAACGACATCGACCTGATCAATCGCATCAAAGACCTGCTGTACACCCGGCGCTTCACCCTGGAAGGCGCCCGCAAGGCCCTGCAGCAAAAAGACGCCGGCCCCCCGGACACCGCCCGGATCCAGCGCTGGACCAACGAGATTCAGGAAATCCGGCAACTGCTGGAGTAGGGGTTAGCAAAGCGGTTTTACCGCTTGTTTCTTACACGTATACACTGTTTTTTGTCGCGGACCCGATTTCTGTGCTTGTTGGGGCAGAGATGCGGCGAGATTTCGTGATGACAAGTGGCATCAAAAACGCAGCCATCCCCATCGGGTCTGGCGAGGCTTTTGAGGACGGTTGGAGCGCGAAAGGTCGTTGCAAATCAACGCAAAAAAGCGCATAATTCGGGTCAATAATCTTTTTCGGGTGTTGTCCGACCCGTTTCCCACGGCTCGGACCCTGCGGGCGGCTGAAGCCGCGACCTCGCAACAACCCCAGTTGCCAGGTAATCGCAGCCAGAAAGCGCACCATACACTTTTGCCCGGTGTCGTGTGCTTTTGCCCAAGTTTAAGTACGGGTTTAAACTGTCTTTCTTGCTATCGTGTCGGGGCGTAGCGCAGCCAGGTAGCGCACACGACTGGGGGTCGTGTGGTCGGAGGTTCAAATCCTCTCGCCCCGACCATTTCTTTGCAACAGCGGTCTACGCTCACAGGATCGCTACAGCGCCAACATACCAGCCCGATAACTGCGAGAGGCGTTTTCACCTCCTCCCTGAACTGCAAAGCCAGTCCAGGGAGGTTGCTTCACTGCGTTCCGCGTCACGGCCTGGCGGCCTTTGACCCAAATCCTCCTTGGGCTACGAAGCTCTTGGCGAAGCAGGCTCGCCCCGACCATTTAGATTATTTGTCAGGCCCGCAGGCGTACAGTCTGCAGGCACGAAAAAGCCCGCGAGCGTCTGGCTCGCGGGCTTTTCTAAATCCTGAACCGACGGTCCGGTTTATTGCGTCGTGTCGGTCGCGCCATTGGTCGTGTCCGTCGTCGCCGTTGAGCTGGTCTGTTCCTGGCCAAATTCGCTCAGGTCTATCGTTTCTTCGGTCGTGACACCGTTGATCGTGCCGACGATCGTGATCTTGCCGGCGCTGATCGTGATCTGGATGTCAAATCCAAACGTGTCGCCATCAGCTGTAATCTGGCCAACCTGGGCGAACGAACCGCTGATCTGGCCAGCGATATCTTCTGGCGATGCATTGGCGGACTGAGAGACTTTGATATCCATCGATCCGGTCATAACGATTACACCGGACGTGGTCACTTCGACGTCTTCGACGTAGACCTTGCCACCGTCCCAGGTGATGCTGACGTCCTGCTCCTGCATGATCGTGCCGTCCTTGGAGACGCTGATCTTGACCGTGCCGGACACTTTGTACTTGGTGCCATTATCGTCGCTAACAGTCTGGTCAATTTCGATGGTCTGGTCCCCGATCTGCGGAATGTCCTGCTGGGGAACCATGCCCTTGAGCGCCAGCGATCCGCCCGCCGAAGCCATCGCGTCGCTGACCGCTTCCTGGACAGCCGGCAGGACCTGCTCAAATGTTTCCTGGGCCTTGGCATCGTCAGCAATCGTCGCTTCGCTGTCAATGCCCAGTGACTTGGCCTTGCCGGCCAGGTTGGCAATCTCGTCACCGCAGCCACTGGCAAATACCAGCGTTGAAATCAATACATAGGCAAACTTCTTCACCGCAAACTCCTCTGGTTTGTTACACATCTAAAAAAAGATTGGTGTGAAAATTATATCGACTCTGGGCGGGATGTTCCTGCCGGTAACTCATTCGCCTGGCGAACCATCACCACAATCCCGACGCTGGCCGCCAGGCCGCCCAGTACCGCAATATAGCCCAGCGCCACAAACCAGTTGCCGATCATTTCGTCCCAGGTCAGTAACCCCATCCTGTTCAGCATGTCGTACCAGTCGTGGCTGTTGATATCCATGGAACCGCCCAGGGTGACTAGCGGCAGTTCCCGGGCCC
>JBFJWU010000170.1:0-7285 GCA_041623475.1 bacterium
CATCCTAGAATATGAGGTATGCCTGAACACAAAGATAAAAAAGCCCCGGGCGACAAACGGCAGAAATCAGACCGGAAACCGTCGTCGGACCGGTCCAGCCGGTCCCGGTCGCGGCGGGCAAAGTCGGCCGGCGACAAGGACGGTGGCTCGAAACGGACGACCTATGCACGGATGAACATCCTGCAAAGCGCCGCCGAGGTGTTTGGCAATCTGGGGTACACCAAGACCCGCGTCGAGGACATTATTTCGGCAGCCGACATTTCCCGGCCAACCTTTTATCGATTCTTCCGCAGCAAGGAAGATGTCTTTGACGCGGTTGACGAAATTTCTCACGTGTCGCTGTTGCAATTGGTTCGCGGCGCAGTCAGTACGGTCGAAGATCCTATCCAGAAAATGGAGCGCAGTATTGACGCATTCCTGCGCTGGCACGCCGCCACCGGTCCGGTTGCCAAAGTCCTGCGCCAGGAAGCGCTGCAGGTCGAAAGTGAATTTGCCCGCCGCCGGGCAGCAACCATCCAGATGATCCTGGAGCTGTTTGAACAGGAGGCGGCGGCCGCCAAGCGTGAAGATATCGATCCGTTGATCTTTACGTCGTTGATCGCAGCCCTGGAACATATTGCCGACCGACTGCACGAGGAATCGGAATCAATTAACGAGACAGATATGGAACGTGCGAAGGCGGTTGCATTGCGCCTGCTTTACGGCGCGCTGGCCCGCAAGGGCGACCCGATCCCCCCGCTGCCACGTCTGTCAAAATTGTCGCGCAAGAACCGCAGGGACATCCAAAAACGGCGCAAAGAGGCCTCTAAACGCAAGGAACAGGCCGCTCCAAAGGCCAACCTGATCTGGGCGTTTAACCCGGACGACGACTGATCAATTCGATTTATTCAGGGGGGGGCCAGGCGATGGCAACCGCCTGGCCAAGGGGGTCAACTGCCAGTTGCCTGTTTTGGTTCCTCGGCGGATTCGTTGCGCAGGCGAACGGGACCGAACTTTTCCGGGAACTTGTCGACCTTGTCCGAGTAGAACTCACGCAACGCGTCCATGTCCTTGTCAATTTCCCCGGTCGGGTGAAACGCATCGCCAAATCCGCCCTCTTTACGACGGTAGTCCATATAGCCCGGGACAATTGGGACACCAGCCTGGACAGCGATATGGTAGAAGCCCGATTTCCAGAACTCGACACGACTTCGGGTACCCTCGGTGGGGACCAGCAATATCAATTTGTCGGCTTCACGCAACTGGCGGGCCGTTGCATCGACGACGTTCTCGTTCAGGTGACGCCGAATGGCGACACCGCCCAGCAGCTTCATGAACGTCCTGTACGGAAACTTGAACAATGTGTGCTTGCCCATCCATTGGACCTTCATATCAAAAACAAACGAAAGGGCCAGCATGAACGGCAGGTCCCAGTTGGATGTGTGGGGAGCTGCGATCAGGACATACTTTTCGTAGGGCGGCCGTTCGCCAATGGCTTTCCAGCCATTGAGGAACAGAAAAAGTTTACCAATCAGCTTCTTCACAATTAGTACTCGCTCCGTTGTGAACCGGACCATGGCAGATTATTACCACAGTTAACACTGTTTTACAGTTTAGCCCAATTTGTGAACATCTGTTAGCTGATTCAGTCGATTTACAGTTCTAGAACCGCGATTCGAAATCCAGCCACAGGCTGGTTTCCGGATTGGGGTTGCGATCGACGCGGCGGTCGCCGGCGGACAGCCAGAACTTCTGCCGGATATCAATATTGACGGATAGTTGCCGCACGGGACGCGTCGACAAAGCGAGCGCCAACAGAACTGATTCCTCAAGGCGAGCGCGATCTGACAGGTCCTCAACGTTGTACTGAATGACCCCGGTCCAGCCAGCCGGTCCGGTCTGCCACTGTCCGTCTGCCGCCAGGCGACCGCCGGATGTTGGCGATCCTCCGTCGCCAAACCAGCGTTGCCGCCAGGCGACACTCATTCGAGATGATTCCGTCAAGTCAACATCGATGTACGGCTCAACGTCGACCCGATCCGGATCACATTCACCAGAACTGTCGAACGAGCACCCCCAGAAACCAGCACCGATGCGATTGTCGCGAACAGAGGTTCTGGCTCCGATCCAGAAACCAGGGTCGAGAATCCGCACCGTGATGTCGCTGTCGAACTGGCTGCGCCAGATCGACAGCATCGGGCGTCGCCAGACATCGGCAATGACATCAACGCTGGCCCGTGAAACATCCCAACTGTAGGCCGGTCGAATGCCGATTTCGTCCCGGGCGCGATTGCCTTCGAATTGATCCGCCTGGGCATAGGGCGATGAATACGGATTGTCAAATTCCGTACCCAGGACGCGCAGATCCACGCCGAGTCCATGCACACCCCAACCACTGCGGACAAACCCGGATGCCGCCGCCGTGTCAAACCGGGACCCGGGACTGCCGGGAACGAATCCGGCCTCCAGGCCTGTCGTGATTTGCCGGGACCGGTATGTTACATCGCCACCGACGGCACCAAACGCAGCCCGGTCCGGAAACCTGATCCATTCCTGAAACCCGGATTCCATTCCGGCGATCAACCACCGGGGTCGTCCGCCCCAGCCTGTCAGGCCAACCTGCCAACGCGACGTTGCCTGGACCTCCAGACGTGCGCCACCCCAACCCAATCCAAAAACGTCATCCAACGTCGCGCCATTTACGTGCGACCCTCCGGCAATATCGGTCACCTCGACATCAGGGGGATCGCACTCGATCGACGTCGCCCGTGGATCCACACACCGTTCCTTGTCGTAGAGGCCGTACTGGGACAAACGCAGACGGTACCAGCCACCGAACACAGCGACGCGCCCGGGAATTGTTTTGCCAAACTGCGAATCCACAAAGGCACCGCGATGACCCGTCGGCGTCCGGAAATCCTTAATGCCATACTTCCCGGGTTCTGAACATGGCTCGGCACCATTTGCGCCAGCGACCAGATCGCACCGTCGACCCGAAGAAACGTCCCGGGTTGCCACAGTATCCGGATAGAATCCATCAGGAAACCGCAGTCCGCTGTTGTCGAAAACCAGACCGTCGGCGAATCCGGCGCGGAATGTACCGCCGCCAATGGTCCAACCGTTCCGCTCAAGCTCGCCGTAGACATCGGGACGTTCCAGACGTACCCGCTGCGATTGAACATTCAACTGGTCCGCGGCGACGTCATAGCGCGGTGGTCCAAAACGATCCCGGGACAGGACTGCGCTCGCATCCAGCCTGATCCCGGCGACGTGTCGCCACCCTGCATCAATTGCAGTTGGCGGGACACGGCGGTCCCCGAACATTCCCGCAGCCCGCAGCCGAACCATGCCTGTATCGGACTGACCCATGGATACGAATGGCTGAATCGCACGCCAGTGCCGAAACGACAACGCACCTGTCAGGTCCGGCAAGGCCCCGGTGTCCCCGGTGACCTGTTGCAACATTGCAAGCTCAACCGCCTGTGGCATGCCGATATTCGGCAGTTCCAGCAGTTCCAGGATTGTTGCGGTACGCAGGTCCAGCGGGTGGTCAAGCAGGAACAAAAGGCGCTCGCCCTGGGCTTCGTCGATTCGTCCGCCAGCAATTGCCGATTCGATCTGCTGACGGTCAGCCAGTGACAGGAAGCCACCGGCATCCTGCCCCCAAACCGTGCCTGTCGTCGCGACGAGTCCCCCGATGACAATCCCGATGGCCCGAACTATCTGCATGGCACCGGGTCACATGATCCCCAGATACCACGGCCGTCAGTGGCGGCGGCAGTCTGCGCCAGCTCGTAATCGGCCGCGCGTTCGTCGCCGGCAGGGGAAATATGCAGTACACACGCATAACCTCGTTCGACCAGATGACGGTTGAAGTCGCGCCCCTCGACACCAATGTAGGCCAGCAGGCGATCATAACGATCCCGGCACGCTTCGCTGTAGGCCAGATCCACGGACACATCCTGCAATGATTGACGGACAAAATCGGCGACTTCGAAACCAAGACACTCGGCATTGGAGCCGGTTTCAGGGGTATCGACCAGTAACAGCCGAATCGTATCGCCGGAGCTGATGCGGACGGTATCCCCGTCCAGGACTTCGGTCACCGTGGCCCTTGTCGGGCCGCAGGATAGTTCGTCCTGCACGGGGGCAGTCTGCCCGCAGGACATAAGGAATCCGGCAACCCATGCCAGACGACGCACCGTTTTTCCAGAAGTCCTTGTTGCCACCGGGAACCACCGTGACGACCTTGCTGCTGTTTTGCCTCGCCGGTTACCCTATCACAGGGTCCAGGATTGCCCGTTGGCGATCATTCGCCGGGCACGGGATTTGTTGACCGGTTTGGAAAAGAAGTAACCCTGGGCATACTCGCACCCAAGCTGGCGCAGCACGTCCAGATGCGCTTCTTCCTCGACACCTTCGGCGATGACCTGCTTGTCCAGATTGCGACCCAGGGCAATGATTGTCTTGACAATCTCGTAATTTTCCTGGTTCTGCATCATCTGCTGGACAAAACTCTGGTCAATCTTCAGTGAATCGAACGGATAGCGGGTCAGGTAGTTCATTGACGAGTAGCCGGTTCCAAAATCATCAATCGCAATCTGGACTCCCAGTTCTTTAAGCTCCTTGAGGATTCGGATTGCTCGTTCCGGATCATCCATCAATGTACTTTCAGTCAGTTCAAGCTTGAGGCGAAACGGACTTAGACCTGATTCATCCAGGACCTTGCGCACCTCACCAACCGGATCACTGTCGGTGAACTGTTTCGGCGACAGGTTAACGCTCAGCAGGAATTCGTCCCCCATCGGATAATCCAGTTCAAGTGACCGGATATCATCCGCCGCCTGGCCAAGCACCCACCAGCCGAGCGGCACAATAATGCCCGTCTCCTCGGCGAGACCGACAAACTCGCCGGGTGAAATCAACTCGTCGTGAAAATCCCCTTTGCGGCGTCCTGGTACCCGCCAGCGAACCAGTGCTTCGAACCCCTCCAATCCACCTTTGACGATGTTGACGATCGGGTGATAGTGGACGATGAATTCCTCGCGCTCTAATGCCCGGCGCAGGTCCATTTCCATCCGCTGGGTCTGCACCGCCTTGGCACGCATCCCTTGCGAGAAGATCTCGAACGCTGCACCGGACGACTTGGCCGAATACATCGCCGTGTCCGAATCCCGCAGGTATTCTTCGGCCTGTAACAGGCCCAAGCCGGATGTTGCGATCCCGATGCTGGCGGTAACCGTCAACTCGTGTTCGCCCAGCTTGTAGGGCTTGGCAATCTCGCCATGCAACGACTGCGCAACCTGCCGGACATCCTCGTCCGTATCTACACCTTCCAGGAGAACAGCGAATTCATCCCCGCCCAGCCGGGCAATTGTGTCACCGGACCTCAGGCTTTCTTCCAGCCGCCTGGCCATTGCAATCAACAGTTGGTCACCGACCACGTGACCAAGGCTGTCGTTGATGATCTTGAAACGATCCAGGTCCATGAAAAGTACGGCAAACAATGCCGCATCCCCGGGGGTTTGCCGCTCGATCGCACGCCCAACCCGATCCAGGAACAAGGTCCGGTTCGCCAGCCCGGTCAGCGGATCAAAAATGCCCCTGTCTGCGATATCTGTCATTGAACCGGCGATTCGATGGGCCTCTCCGTCACCGGAACGCTGAGCCAGTCCCCGAAAATTCATCCATTTGTATTCGCCATCGCGGCCGAGTATCCGAATTTCGACGTCCAGCGTTCCGGACTCACCCTTGATATGCTTTGAAATCTCGTGCTGTAGCCGTGGGGTATCGGCGGGATGGACCCGCGAAAACCACTCGTCTGGCGAGGTCCCTAGCTTGTCAGGTTCAAACCCGAGCATCTCCCACCAGCGTTCTGAAAAGAAAATAGTGTTGGACTTGAGGTCCCAGTCCCACAGGCCGTCTTTTGCGCCCTTGAACGCCAGTTCCAGCCGCTCCTCGCTGACCCGCAGGGATTTTTCAGAATCGATCCGGGCCTGCCGAATACGCTGGCGGCGCTCGGCAATGGCGATTCGGATCTCGAAATCGACCGGGTTGATCGGCTCCAGAATAAAATCGTCATAGCCGATTTCAAGGAGGTGTTCGACATGTTCCAGGTCAAATCCAGGGGCCACCGCGACAATCAGGACACTGCCGCCGTCCTGCGACGCCCTCACAGCCTGGGAAAACTCGGTAACACGCTCATCCGTCCAGCCGTCGACAAAGACGACGACCAGCCTGGGACCATCGGCATTGGATTGGGATTGCAGCGCGTCGTGGCTGACGTCATAACCACGATTAGCGAGGATCGACTCGACAACCATTGCGCTATCGGACTGGTCGCCAACCAGCAGGGCACCTCGCGACACCATCGTCTTGGTAGCCGATTCTGAGATTTCGAACTCCAGGTATCCACGTCCGACGTGCAATAACATTCACGCCCTGACCGTTCCAGGACATGGTAACGAATTCAGGCCGCCAGGCCCACCTGTTTCCAGATCGCGCCTGACGCGCCGCTCGTCCCGAACTGGAGTCCAGCCGTAGTCAACAGCAAGTCCCACCCAACCGCGTCAAAAAAAATCGAATGCTGTGAAATCCGCGGTTTCGGACCGCCTTAGCGGCGGGGCCCGCTATCCAGTTGCCTGGCAATTGTTCGCCGTGGCTGGATACCTCGCGATGTCAAGGACAGGCCACCCGCCCGATCGAGGGAGACCGCAAACTCTTCAATACCTTGACCGTCGCATACCTGGAACTCACCGGCGGCAGATCCATCGACCTGCCGAAGCAGGTACCCACTGCCACGCTGGGTTCCGGCACGGCTGTCATCCTGGTCACAGTCACCGTTGTTGTCCTCGATCCAGATATTGGCTTCCAGGCCACCGTCGACAGACTCCAGGCCCGATATTTCGATGCGTTGACCTGCGGATGTCAGAACAGTTGCAGCGACCACACGTTGCTCAGCACCGCTGAACGTCACAGTACCGCTTCGGCCATCTGATCTATGGAACGCGACTGTGGTCGCCCCCTCATCCAATTGAATCTCTACTGTCTCGTCGATCGCGGACCCGTCGACGAGTTGGATCTGTCGGGACAAGCTCCAGTTATTGCCGGCCCCGGTGCCTGATTCAACCAGTTGGACGCGACGATGGCCTGGCTCATAACTGACCTGTCGGGTAAATTCCCCCGAACCCTGGTCTATTGTCGCCAGAACAGCGCGTCCGTTCGGACCAGATTCCTCAACGGTGACGACAGCCCCGGCCAATTCAACGTGACGCCGGAACGTTCCACCATCGCGTCGGCGGCGAAC
>JBFJWU010000171.1:0-7277 GCA_041623475.1 bacterium
CGATTTCCAGTTCATTTTCCAGTTCGGCTGTTTCTCGCTGCGCGGTTTCGAGAATGCGGGCAGCATCCTCGCGCTGGCCCAACTGTTCGGCCAGGGAACGTTCCAGTCCAGAAATGTCCTTTTTCAACTGGTCGATTCGGATCGACGTCTGTTCCAGTTCGCTGCCAATTTCTTCTTTGCGGGCTGCCAGATGGGCTGTACCACTGCTGGCGAGGGGGCCGGCGCTCCAGACACCCAGACGGTTAACGCTGGTCCCCGTACGGTCCCAGATAACGTGCCAGTCGCCGCCCGGCAAGTCTGCGCCCGGCTGCAGGGGGGCGTCCGTTACGAAGACGCCGGCCGTAAGGATTTCGATCCATCTGGCATCGTCGCCAGAGTAATTCAGAAGCGTTCGTACCGGCACCATTCCAGCGGGCACAGATTCACCGGGGCTGCCGCCGTGTCCAAGATTCAGCCACGCCATTCGTTGCTCGCCTGCGGCACCCCGCAACGCCTCGAGGATTGACGTCGCTACGGACTGATCGGACACCAGGACGGCGTGCAGGCGATCGGCAAGAATTGTTTCGACCAGGTCTTCCTGGCCTGCAACCGGGGACACCCGGTTCCACGGCATCTGGATCGCTTCCGGTGCCAATCCCGGCAGACTGGCAACCGCTTCGCCGCTGCCCAGCACCGAGGCCAGCTTGTCCTGTTCGATCGTCAAGTCCTGGCGCAACCGGGTCGCGTCACTCAGGGCAGCCTGGCTGGACTCAAGACCCCGCCGGGTTTCGGTAATCTGCTCAAGAAGCTGTTGGTGGCGGGTGGCCGCCTGTTCGCTGGCACTACGCGCGTCGGACAATCGTGCCTTGACTTCATTGACACGGGTTTCTTCGCTGGCCATCAGGTCTCGAGCGTCCTTCGACTCCTCGTCCAGCGACTGGATCCGGTCATTGGCATGCTGCAATGTCAATTGCGCCTCGTTGACCGATGAGCGCAGGTCAACCTGGGATTGCAATTGTGCGTACAGTTCACCCCTGAGGTTGTCGATGTCGCTGCGCAGTGCCTCGCGACGGGCTGCCAGGTCCCGGGCACGCTGGTCCGTGCCTTCTGCGCCCTGAAGAAATTCGTTGTAGCTGTGCTGCAGCCGGTCAAGTTCGGGGCCCAGGGTGTCCAGGTCCGCGGATAACCGAGCCACTTCATTTTCGAGGATCTTGCGCTCGTCAGCGGCATTGTTACGTTCCTGGGCGCGGTACTCCTGCTCGTTGGTCAAAGCAGACAGGCGACTGGTCAGTTCCGCGCGGGTATCCTGCAGTTCCCGTTGCCTGGCCAGGACCTGCTGGAATTCCTGCTCGGCACCAGCCTGTTTCAGGTGGATGTCCTCCTGCTCGGCCTCCTGGGCGGCAATCCGGGTCCTGACCTCGCCAATAGTGCCGTCAATTTCCTTAATTGCATCAGTATGTTCACCCTCTTCAGTGACAACTGACTTCAACCTTCGGTCAAGAACGACGGCGGCAACACCGGCGAGCTCCTGCTCGATCTCGATCGCCTTGCGGGCCTTGTCCGCCTGCCGTTTAAGGGAATTCATCTGGCGTTCGATTTCCTGCAGCAGGTCCAGGACTCGTTCCAGGTTTTCCTCGGTGCGTTCCAGCTTGTTCTTGGCCTCTTCCCGCCGAGCCCGGTACTTGGTCATCCGACTGGCTTGTTCAATAAAACGGCGAACGTCGTCCGGTTTGGCCCTGACCAGCTCGCCAATCGACCCCTGCTGGACGATCGAATACTCGCCGTACCCTGCGTCCATCAGGAACTCCTGGACGTCTTTCAGGCGAACGCGGGCATTGTTCAAGCGGTATTCCCCATCGCCATCCCGGTCAATTCGGCGGGATATCGAGATTTCTGCAACATCACGCCATTCCCCGGGCGCTTTTTTGTCCTCGTTGCTGAATGTAACGCAGACTTCAGCAAACCCCATGGCCGGACGACGGGATGTACCGGCGAAAATGACATCCTGCATTGATCCGCCGCGCAAAGCCTTGGGTGACTGGGACCCAAAACACCACCGCATAGCGTCAAGAATGTTACTTTTCCCGCACCCGTTCGGACCCACGACTGCGGCAATTCCAGCCGTCAGGTCAACGGTCACCTTGTCCGGGAATGACTTGAATCCCTGCAATGATATAGAGCGGATATACATGTGTGCGAGTATGCTATCACATGGCTGCGTGGGCAACAAGATCTTGGGTCCCGTCGGGCAAACTACCCATATATAGTAGGAATTGGGCCTCTACTTGCTATTTGGACGGGGTTATGGATACCATGATTTACGTCGATTTCTGACCGGTTGCGTATTGCAATTCGGAGCTTCGCGGAGGTTCATGATCAACAGACTGGCCACCTTGCTGATGGGCACGATTGTATCGTTGCCGCTGCTGACGGGCTGTGCCCGTGGCCGTACTGCGCAGGTACCGCCCCCCCAGCCCGTTGATGCGTTTGAACGGTTCGGCGAATCCGACATGGAGACGCTGGACGCGGACCTGGCGGCATTGATGGCATATCTGAGCGTCGAACGGGATTTCCTGCCCGATTTCCTGGATGTCCCGTTGGACACCGCGATGGACGACGTCGAGGACAAGGCGATTGACCTGCGACGGCAGGCCAACGAACGTTTCCTTGGCCACGCCGGGTTACTGGAGATGCTGTCGCGCAGCCATCCCATGGTTGAAAAATGGATTGAGTACTTTACGACACGTGGTCGCGACCAGTATGCGCGATTCCTTGGCCGCCTGTACGAGCACGGTGGCCTGATTCAGTCGTGGCTGAAGGACGAGAATGTCCCTCCGGAGCTGATCTGGCTGGCATTTATTGAAAGTGGCGTGAATCCCCGCGCCTATTCAAGTGCGCACGCGGCCGGGATCTGGCAATTTATCAGTTCCACGGGGCGCGTGTACGGCCTGAAACGCGATTTCTGGGTTGACGACCGGCGCGATCCTGTACGTTCGACCCGTGCCGCCGCACGGCATTTGCGGGACCTGTACGAACGTTACGAAAACTGGGAACTGGCGTTCAGCGCCTATAACGCTGGTCCCAGGCGGGTCGAACGGGCTGTACGTTACGCGGGTACCAGCGACTACTGGCGAATGGTCCACCGGCGCTACGCCCTGCCCCGGGAAACCCGCAACTATGTACCGAAACTGATTGCTGCGTTCCAGATTGCCCAGGATCTGCCCGGATACGGATTTGGCGCTGTGACAGCGGCAAGTGAACCGCCCTGGGAAACAATCGAAATTCCCGGCGGGTTGCCAATCAAGGCCGTTGCCAGGCAATTGAACATCCCGGAAACGGATCTGCGGACGATGAACCGCCACCTGCGGCGCGCAATATCACCACCCAGTGAAACGTCGTACATCAATATTCCGACCGGACACGCCGAGCCGCTGCAGGCCTGGATCGATGCCGGCGACCTGCCGCTGGAGGACTGGGGGGACGTTTACATTGTTCGCCGCGGCGACACTTTGTGGGAAATCGCCCAGGCATACGGATCCTCTGTTTATGAGATCCGCAGCCTCAATAACATGCGCAGTTCGCGAATCTACCCCGGGCAGCAACTGATAGTGCCATTGGCCAGCGGCGGTGGAGGCAGTGCCTCGGTCGTCGATGGCAAGGTTACCGTCCGACGTGGTGATTCCCTGTCGCAGATCGCTCGCCGGACCGGCGTCCCAATTGCCACGATCAAGGCACTGAACGGCCTGAAATCGAACACGATTCATCCTGGACAGGTGCTGCTGGTCTATGCCGAACCAACGCCCGGCGACGGGGAATTCACGAATTACCGCGTCCGCCGGGGGGATACGCTTTCAAAGATCGCCAAACGCCACAATACAACGGTGCAGGCGATCATGAGGGCGAATGGCAAACGTTCCACCGTCATTCGAACCGGTGAACAACTGAAGATTCCAGCGCCGCCGGTTGGCTGAACGCAGATCCCGTTGTGACGGGTCGTAATGGGAAATCCAGGATGTGACAGGACGCCCGGTTCCAGGTGTATCGCCAACCGATTAACGGTTGGCTTCATCCAGTCGGCGCATGGCTTCCATCAACAGGCCCTCGACGGGTTGCATCATTGACGGATCGCCCGGGTATTCGCGGTTAATCACCTCGAAACTGCCCTCGTCAAACGCCAGGATCCGGTAAACAGCTTCCTCGCCGGACTCGTCTTCCAGTTCGGCGTGGCAGACGTTGCCATCCAGCAGGTAGATGGACCCGTTGGGGCCCTCGGCGCTGTCAACAAACACGGAACAGGTCTTTCGGCTCTGGCCAAGCGCCTGCAGCAGTTCAATTATTCCCATATCGGCCAGGCTGCCCCGGATACCGCCGCCCACCTGCGTCGCGGCACCGCCGTCGTCTGCGGGTTCTTCGTACAGATAGTCGTTGACGTTACTTCCGTACAGGCCGGGAAACGCCTCTTCGTCGCTACCGACCCCCAGGTCAAATCCGACCTCGGCTGCTTCGGCATCGAACAACTCTGCCTCGCCCACGTACGCCTTGTGGATCAGTTCATGCAGAATCTTTTCGCTGCAAAACGTTGCTTCGATGTCCTGGATGCCAATGACATCAGTCAGTTCGCCAAGTACCGTCGGGTTAAACGGGTATGCGGTAACGACCATCAATCGATTACGCTCTTCGTCAAACTCGACCGGATAAACCGCCAGTTCCCGGGCCGTTGCACTGTCGACGCGACTGATGGCCGCATCTTGTACAGGCAGGTTGCGTAACATTTCGGCGGGCATGTATTCGCAGCCCATTTCCTCACAAAGCAGTTGCACAAACGGTTCCCAGGCAAGATCCTGGATTTCGCGCAACGCCTCGGAGACCAACAGCGTCGGCTCTGACTCCTGTTTATCCTTGACGGCCTGGATTTCATCCTGTGTGACCCCTTTAACGGCCAACAGGCGTTCCAGAAACTGATCTGAATTGATTACTTTCATGAATCGCTTTCCGCTGGATTGAGGGTATCCAAACCCCCATCTGCCTGCAACTCCTGAATTCGACGCAGCACCCGTGCAGCGACGTTTTCAGGAATCCCGGCAGCCCGCGCAATTCGGTCTGCTGTTTGATCGGCGACGGCCGCCAGGTCGGGATAGGTTTCCAGCAGGCTGGCTCGACGTGCCGGGCCCATTCCGTCGATCTGCTCCAGACCAGCCAACAGGCGGCTGCGTCCGCGCCGTCGATGGTAGCCAATCGCACCGGCGTGGGTCGCATCACGGATCGACACCATCAGGTTGAAGACGCCGCTACCCGGGTTCAGGACAACCGGATTCCTGCGACCCGGCAGGAAAATCCGTTCGGATGATGCGTCTTCCTGGTCATCGTTGCCGTAGTCGGTTCTTGCCTTGGCCAGGGCCACAACCGGGACTCGTTGCCATTCAATCTCCAGTTCCTTCATCACCGCCAGTACGCCGTTCAGTTGGGCAATACCGCCGTCAAGGACGATCAGGTCCGGCAGCGTGTCCTCGCGGATGCCCCGCTGCAGGCGTCGCGTCAACATCTCCTGCATCCACTGGACGTCCCCCTGCCCATCGCCGGCCTGCAGCCGGTAACGTCGTCGCCGGTTTTTGTCTTCATTACCGTGCGAAAAATGGACAACAACACCGACCGGCTCGGCTCCCTGGTGGACGGAAACGTCATAACACTCGATTTCAACCGGTTCCCGGGGCAATCGCAGCTTTTGTTCCAGATAACGCGCGACCTCGGCATAGGAAGAAGTATCACGGGAATTGAACGCGGCCTGGGCGTTACGAACAGCCAACTGCAGCAATCGTGCCCGGTCCCCCCGTTGCGGGGCCAGCAGGTTGACCTGTTTGCCACGGCGTTCCGAGAGGATCGACTGGACCAGTTCGGCATCCGGCGGCAGATCCTGGACCAGGATTGTTTCGGGAATCAGGCGACCATCCTGGTAATACTGCAGGATGACCGGCGCCAGTTCGATCTGGCCGGCATTCGCTGACAATCCTGGAAATGTCTGGGTGTCGAACAATTGACCCTGGATACTGTGCAGGATGCTGATTGCAGCGTGTTGTTGGTCACCACTGACGCCCCAAGCGTCCGCACTGCCGCGGCCAAATCGCAGGACCGTCTTCTTTTCTGCTGTCTCGTCCAGCGCCGTCAACCGGTCTCGATAACGGGCGGCATCTTCGTATCGCAGGTCGGCCGCTGCCTTCGCCATGTTGTCTTTCAGCTGGCGTTTCAATTCGCTGCGGTCGCCTGCCAGGAACTTGCGCGCGCCATCGACCATGTCCTGATAGGCTTCGTCCGAAATCAGACCGACGCAAGGGGCCGGGCAACGGCCAATCTGGTGATCCAGGCAAGGTCGGCTGCGATGGGCAAACTTGTTGTTGGAACAGGTACGCAACGGAAAGATCGCGTGCAGCTCCTTGACCGTTTGCCGGGCTGCAAAGGCGCTGGGGAACGGTCCATATGTCGGGTTGCCGTCCTTTTTCGGTCGGCGAAGGACCTGTACATAGGGCCAGGAATGGTCCTGACGCAGGCGGATGAATAAAAAGCTTTTGTCGTCACGCAGGCGAATGTTGTATCTGGGCGCGTGGTCCTTGATCAGGGCATCTTCCAGCAACAGGGCTTCGCGTTCGCTGTCGGCGAGGATGGTTTCGATCGAATCGACGTGCCGCCTGAGGATCGGAACCGAGGCCCGCCCATCCCCCTTTTCCCGAAAATAGCTGCGGACCCTGCTGCGCAGGTTCGCGGCTTTGCCCACGTACAAAACCCGTCCCCGCTTGTCGCGAAACAGATACACCCCGGACCCCGTGGGCAGTTTCCTGATCGTTGGTTCCAGGTCCGGTCGCAGGGACACGGGTTTTGATTTTTTCTGTGTGTTGTCGGTCACTGGTCGAGGATGGCGTACAATGGGCCTTGAGGGGCCCTAGATGCGGACTTTGCCGCCACCGGCATATCGCTCCATTTCCCGTTGCTGGTCCCGTTTCTTGAGGTCCTGGCGCTTGTCGTGGCGTTTCTTGCCCCGCCCCAGCCCAAGTTCCAATTTGGCCTTGCCATGGCTGAAATAGATACTCATGGGTACCAGTGTCAGGCCATCCTGGTTGATCTTGCCTGCGACCCGATCCAGTTCATGGCGATGGAGCAATAATTTTCGGTCGCGAATCGGGTCTGTATGGCCATATCCGCCCGCTTGGTCGTACAAGGGGATGTGGGCCCCGATCAGCCAGGCTTCGCCGTCCTTGATGCGCGCGTACGCCTCTTGCAGGTGCCCGTGGCCGCCACGCAAAGATTTC
>JBFJWU010000172.1:0-7276 GCA_041623475.1 bacterium
TCGTTATTGTTTGGTCTGGTTGTCGTTTGTTGTGTCCGGGCAGTCGGAACTGATCTCTTTGGAACTGCAGGATACGTACTCGACCGGATCGCCGCCAGACGCCGACAGTGATTCGGTCCGGTTGTAGTATTTGGACTCAAAATCCTGGTCGTTGTGGTCGTCACCTGTCGGCACGCCAGTTGCCGCGTCAAAGCCAAAGGTGCCGCCCCACGTCGACCAGTACTCGCTGGTGCTCCAGTACAACAGACCTGGTTCACTGGCAAACGTTGCCGGACGCAACTTGCCGAAATTGTCATCGTGCCCCGGAAGCGTACCCCAGATCGCACCTGGCGGCGTTACACTGCCGTCATAGTCCGGACGTTCAAAGTAGTTGACCGTGTTGTCCTGGTCGCCGGCGCCCCAAAACCACGTTGCATCACCCGAACCGGACGTATGAAAAACCAGCGATGTTTCGGACTCCTTGGTGACAACAGAACTGAAGATATTTGTTCCCAGCCCGCCGCCAAACCAGCGTCCAACTTCGCTGTTGTTGTAGTCAAAGTAGACGCCCGAGTACGACGATTTGTACTCGCCACCCCCCTCGAACCGCAGGTCCTTGCCCGGCTTGAGTTCCAGGATCGTGTTCCGTGCCTGTTCATTTTCGAGGCTCAGGTATTCGTGCAGCCCGGTCACAAACTCGTACTCGCCGTTGGATTTGGAACCGGCATAGTGATTCGCGTCTTCGTCCACTTCCCAGCTCCACTTGCCAGCGACACGGCCGGCCTGGATGCTTCCGTCAGGCAGGTTGACCGGCTCCTTGAACGTAAACGACAACAGGAAACGGGATTTTTCCCAGAATCCCGACTCATTTGTCCAACCATAATGCACTTCTTCGGCCGCACCCATCGCAGCCCAGCCCAGTTTGAAGTCGTGCTCGGGAACGGTACGGAACCAGTAGCTGCTTTCCTGGGTCACCTGTGTACCGTCCGTACCTGGCCACGACCACGAATAGGTCCGTCGGTACCAGCCGTCAACACCATCCGGTCCGGCCAGCGGACCTTCCCAGGGGCTGAGTTCCACACCCTGCTGGGTCGTCAGCTTCGCCGTACCGCTGTCGTCGCTGAAAACGGCTGGATCCGGTGAGACCGCTGACGGGGCACCGACACTGGCACCTCCTGATCCGGTCGGATTAGCCGCATTCTGGATTGCGCTGCTGATGGCCGTCCTGGCCGTGTCCCTGGCCGCTTCGCCAGCAACTTCGACGGTTTTGTCCGGGTCACCGGAACCAAATACATTACTGTTGCCCTCGCCACCGCAACTGGCCAGCAGTGCGGTCACTGCAAACATTGAAAAAACCAGTCTGATCCTTTTCACGTCCTGCGCTCCTTTGTCAGGGTGATCGAAAATCCATGCGAGTATCGTAGTCAAAGGCGAAAATTTCGCCAAATCAGACCTGGTCAGCTCGCCGGGGATACAGGTACCTCATCGACACAACCGCAAATCCCAGCAGGACGACGACGCCGATCACGATATGTCCGAATGGCGTGCACTGGCGTACCCAGGTGGCGTTCCATGTCCGTCCCCCGACAGAAAGTGAATTACTGCGTCGCAACTGGACGCCCCACGGTGGCACCGCCGGTCCGATTTCCGGTGTGGATTCAAATAATCGAATTCCAAAACGCTGGTCTTCGATCCAGAGCCCCGGAGCCCGCGAACCGACCGGCCCAATCAGCGAATGGATCAATTGTGAGATATCGTAGACCCCCAGTACAACCCCCCGCAGTGCGGCCACCCCCGATTCGCCACGAACCCAACCGTCCCCGACAATCGGTCGAATCAACAAAAATCCAAACTGATTGGTTGCGCCCTGCACAAGCACAACCGGATCCGTCGCGACCTGGCGGCCTGTTAGCGCGGCTTCGTCCAGTGCGCTGCGACGAAGTTTTTCACTGTATAGGTCAAGCCCGACGACCTTTTCATTGCCCCCTAACGGCACAACGATACGCACGGGAAAATAGAGTGGGCGTGTTCGGGCCCGCACCGCCTGCCCCGTCCTCAACAGTTCGCGAATCTCAAAACCCGGGTAGTCCGCCTGTGCGGCCTGTTCGAACTCGGCCCGATCGTCGTCGCGAACGAGCGGGATCCATTCCAGCGCCCGGACCCCTTGATACACCGAGGCCGCAGTAACCGCACGATCTACGAATTCTGTCCCGGCTACCGGCCCGGAACGCCGCTGGACTGCTGCCCCCAGTCCGTCAAGCAACCGGCTGTATTCGTCCAGCCCCGACTGAATCGCCGCTTGGGTGAGCTGGACATCGCGGTTAAACTGGCGGTCCTTGCGAACGTGGTCGGCAGATGCGGCAGCGACGGCTATTCCCGCACCTGCTGCCAGCAGGACACCAACCCGGACTTGATCCCGCACGCAGGCGCCCTATCCTTTACCGGTTGGGATGTCCTTGAAGGCAACGCCCTTGTCCGGTCGAGCATCGCCCGGCAGACCCAGGACCCGTTCGCCAATGATATTCCTCAGGATTTCGTCGGTACCGCCGGCAACCCGGAATCCCGGTGCCCCCAGAAGGACCTGTTGCCAGAACGCTCCCTGGATCGCAGTACCCGGGTCGTCTACGACGCCCGCTTCGCCCTGCAGCTCCAGGGCCAGGTCTGCGGCCTCTTGCAACATCGGCGCCGCGACAAGTTTGCCAATCGATGCCTCCGGTCCCGGCACTGTTCCCCTGGAAATCGCCGTCAGGATTCGCAGGCCCGTATACTTGAGGCCGCGCGAACGGACAAAAATATCGGCCAGTCGCTGGCGGATCGCCGAGTCTTCAATCGCCAGGTGGCCGTTGACAGACGCCCCACGGGCCAGTTCAGCCAGGCTCTCCAGCCCGAAGCCTCCGCCCCCGCCGGCCCCCAGGGCAACCCGCTCGTTCATCAACGTCGTCAAGGCGACCCCCCAACCACCATCGACCTCGGACAATCGCTGGCTGTCAGGAATTCGGACATCGGTAAAAAACACTTCGTTGAAATCCGCAGCACCCGTAATCTGCCGAATCGGCCGGATTTCGATACCAGGCGATTTCATATCGACATAGAAATAGGTAATTCCCTTGTGTTTGGGCACATCCGGGTTTGTCCGCGCGACCAGGATCCCCCAGTCCGAATAGTGGGCTCCAGATGTCCAGACCTTCTGGCCGTTAACAACCCAGTCGTCGCCGTCGCGTTCTGCACGCGTCCGCATTCCGGCCAGGTCGGATCCGGCTGCGGGTTCGCTGAACAACTGGCACCAGATCTCTTCGCCGGACAACAATTTCGGCAGGAACCGGTCTTTTTGTTCATCCGTGCCGTGCGTCATAATCGTCGGGCCTGCCATTCCCTGACCGATCGCAAATATCCCGGTCGGCGTATCGAACCGGGCCTCTTCCTGGTTCCAGATCGAGCCAAAAATCGACGACAGGCCCCGCCCGCCATACCGCTCGGGCCAGGTGATACATGCCCAGCCTGCATCGGCTTTGGTTTTTTGCCATGCCTTGGCCCGACGAACGGTTTCATTAATGTCTTCGTCCCGTTCTGCAAATGGCCCGGTACGGCCCGCGTCAGCGTCAGGCCGGGTTGCGTTCTGTTCCAGCCAGGCTCGGGCCTGGGCGCGGAACTCGGCTTCTTCCTGCGAGTCGTTAAAATCCATCAGGCAACCGCCTTTCGATCCAGTTCGGCCATGACCCGTTCACGCCAGGTTCCGATCCCCCGCAGTTGCAGCGCCAGCATTTTTGACCTTTTGAAGAACAAGTGGGGATCAGCCTCCCACGTGAATCCGATACCGCCATGAACCTGCATGTTTTCACGTGACGCAAATTCAAATGCATCGGTCGCACTGACCCGGGCACACGCGGCCGCCAATGGCAGGTCCGGTGCTTTGTTTTCCAGGGCCCACGCGGCGTAATAACAATTGGACCGAGCCAGTTCAACCTTGACAAACATGTCGACGATCTTGTGTTTGATCGCCTGGAATCCGCCGATCGGCTGGCCGAATGCATAACGCTCCTGGGCATAAGAGGTTGCCATCCGCATCGCCGCCTCGGCGCCGCCAAGCTGCTCGAATGCAAGGATTGCCGCTGCTGAATTGATGACGTCATCAAGGACGGCCTGCCCCCGCTTCTCCAGGACAACCGCCGGCGCGTCGCCAAATTCAATGTTTGCCACCGTACGCGTTCGGTCGATTCCCCGTGCCGAAGTTCGCCGAACGCCGGGACTGTCGGCACGCAACATTGCAATTGCAGGTTCACCGTCTATTTCGCAGACAACGGCAAATGCATCAACGACCATTCCGTCAACGACGGAATGTGCTGTTCCGGACAGTGTTCCGCCAGAAACCCGGCAATCGCCAACGCCGGTTCCCGCCCACGCAACGACGATTTCGCCGGCGGCAATACCCGGTAGCCATTCTGATTTCTGCTCGCTGCTGCCGGCCTGCTTGATTGCCTCTGCCGCCATGTAAATCGTCGGCGCAAACGGAACCGGCGCGATGCTCCGGCCCAGTTCCTCGGCCAGCATGACCAGCTCCAGGTAACCGTATCCACCGCCGCCGTAGGCTTCCGGTATCGCAACTGCCGGCCATCCATTTTCAACAATTTTTGACCACAGATCGGCATCGAAACCGTCGCCACGATCCATGACTTCGCGGACACGAACCAGCGAACAATGGTCCTTCAGCAATGCCCGAGCCGAACGGCGCAGCATTTTCTGTTCGTCGTTAAATTCGAAATTCATTCAATCTTCCCCCAGGATACGACCGTCAAGCCGCTTCAACATCGATATCCAATGACTGTGTCTCGACTTCGGCAACCGTCTGTTCGCGGGCCTTGCGGATGCGCCGTAGTCGTTTTTCGTACTGCCCCTCGGCGAATCGCATGATTTTTTGGGGGTCCGCGTCGTTGGGCATACCGCCAACCAGCTCCTGGGTCGCCGCAAGGTTTTCGTTCAGGTATTTGAACGCAATGACCCGCAGTTCTTCCATTCGTGCCTCGGCCTCGGGCCACAGATCAGGATGTTCGGCGATCAACCTGGAGATCAGGAAAACCCCGTAGGCGATATGACGCGACTCGTCCTGCCGCAGTTTCTTGACGCCCTCGTAATACCCCGGGAAATACTTGCCGTCCGTCAATTCCATCTGGTAGTCGGCGCCAAAATATCCGGTTTCCGCCAGCACACCCTCGATGATCATGTTGTATGTAATTGACGCTCGCAGCTGGTTGGCCGGTGACGGGTCTTTGCGAAGCACGCCCATGGCCTCGGGCAGGATTTCAAAGAATATCTGCTTGTAAGTTGGCGACAGGTATTTGTCCAGTTTGGCCGGATCCTTGCCGGTAACTTCACGAATGTAATGTTCGAAAAACTCAACGTGCTTGGCCTCTTCAAAAAGAAACGTCGTCAGGTACATCTCTTCTTCGATCCGCCCCTCGTCGGCAACAGCCATTACCAGTGGCAAAAGGTCAACAGTTACCGACTCCTCGCCCGCCTGGAACTGGGCCAACCCCCCGACGAAACTGTTCTGCAACTGGTACGGCAGTGCCGCGTATATCTTTTTGTCCTGCTCAATATCAATCTCCAGTGGATCCCATTGCCCCAGTTTCTTGGCCTTGCGATACAACCGCATTGGAAATGAATCTGTCTGGAACCGGCGTTTGCCGGTTGTAACCAGTCCGTCTCGAATCTGGGTCATGGTTATGCACCTCCGAATTTGAATCCGCCCTGGTTCGCAGATTAGTGATTATTGACTCGCGTGTCAATCTACTTTCAGACGCCGCGCCGAAGCACCCGGCGTACAGCGCTGATACGGTCGATCCGGTTCGTTGCGGGTGCCCGGCACTCGCCGCAGCCACGCGCCTTCATGGGCAGGGATTGCGACACGCCTCGCAGGGCGATGCACCGCCAACCAGATCAATAAGTAATTACACTCTCTAATATATTTATAGATTATTTATTTACTTTCTAAACTATTGCCCTTATTGTTATTTTTTAATTTTTGGTAACATACTATTGACTTTGTTTTGTATTCATGATAGATTAGCGCTTGAATTATGGGGATGGACACCAAAAAGCCTGATTATCGTAAATTCGCCGGGGACCCGGGCGGATTCATCGATGCCATGCGGCGCCACCACGGACTGGGTTACCGACGGTTCGCGGATGCTGTCAGCGCCAGAGTGCGAGGCAAGCAGCGCAAGGGATCCGAAAACTACTTTTATCGACTGTGCAACCGGCAAACGACCCTGCGCCCGGAACTGGTCGATGGAATCAGTCGAGCACTCGATCTCAACCGTGCCGAGACCCGCTTCCTCAATAAATCGATCGAGACCTCGGAACTGCGGGAACACGACACCGACGCCTATGGAAAATCCCTGTTAAAACTGCTGAAAACCGGTTCACGGGATGAGCAGGGTGCGGCCGGAGCCTTCCAGACGATTATCGAACCGCTGTTCGTCGCCCTGTATACGCTGGCCGCAAAAAGTCGAACCGATACCGAACTTGCCCCCCGCAGGCTGGCAAAATCCACGTCGCGGAATCGCCAGTCGAGCCGCAAGATTAGTGAAGCAATTGACCTGCTGGTGGATACCGGCCTGCTCGTTCGCGACGACAACGGCCAACTGGTCCAGGCAAACCCGGGCCAGGACCTGCACGTTCGCTCCTCGTCTTCGATTGCGGACGGTCCAAAATCAGAAGCAATGAAACTGTACTTTGCAGCGGTCGACAAATGGGGGACCGAAGCCCTGTACAACACGCCACGCGAACACCGTAACTTTCAGTCGGTTACGTTCCTGACCGGCGCAAAGCAGCTGAAAAAGCTGAACAGGCGGGTCGAAGAACTCTGGAACGAGGCCAAACAACAACTGCGGTCAGAGTTTGAAGACGCAGATGGCGATGTGGTCGCCCACGTCGGCATCCGGTCCTGGCCAATGTTGCAACTGGTGGAACAAGGGGATAGGGGACAGCGCAAATGAAAACCGAAACAGCAGCCACCAGGCGACATCACAGGCGAATTCCTGCAATGGCTGGCGCGTGCCTTATCGCCCTGTCACACGGCTGCGGCATTGGCGGTGGCGACGTAACCAACCCCCTGTCCGACCAGGATGTCCTGCTGGCCCAGGGTATCCAGGAACTGAGCGACGGGCAGTATCGCAAAGCACAAACGACATTCGGTCAACTTGTGACCCTGCAGGATTACGAATGTGTGGCCCACTATGGTCTGGTGCTGGCGGGTATCCAGGACACCGCCGACCGAGTCGATACATTTGTTGATGCA
>JBFJWU010000173.1:0-7253 GCA_041623475.1 bacterium
CCTGGATCCGGGCCTGACTGTTTTCAGGCCGGATGGCGATATCGCTACACTGAAATCATGCTGATTCGCCACACCACCGACGGGCACCTGGACTGTATTTCCCAGGAGCAGCACGCGCTGCTGTCCGGCGTCCTGGCCAGCGCCTGGCGACCGGCCCTGTCGCCGGAACTCGTGCAGGTGATCGGCCTGCATGACACGCCATGGCGATCCATTGACACCAGCGTGCGCCTGAATCCGGAAACCAGGCGCCCCCACGACTTCCTGGACTGGCCGCTGGATGACAAGATCGATTTTTACATCGCCGGCATTGACCAGTTGGAAACGATCCATCCGTTCCTGGCCCACCGGGTCAGCCTGCATTACGTCAGCTTTGCCGGCACCATTGATGCCCGACGGCTGCAGGTTCACGAACTGGCGCGACGGCAACGACTGGAGCAACACCTGCCGGGTCTGGGCGAGGACGCCCGCGGGGACCTGGCATGGATCAAGTTTTTCGACGTCTTGTCGTTGTTTATCTGCCTGCACCGGCCCGGGACCCAGTCAGAATCCCTGCCACCGTGGCTGTCTCCGGATGTCTGGTCAACGACCCCGGACAGTCACGACGTGGACCTGGCCTGGGAAACAAACGACCGCCTGGGAATCGCCCCCTGGCCATTTGTTTCCGACAGAGAAATGGAACTGACTCTGGTGGCTCGTTCAATTCCAGACCGCGATTACGCCGATCAGCCCGATCTGGATTCAGCCTGGACCCATGCCCGGCAGACGATCAGCAATTTACGACTGGTGCCGCTGGTTATTTGATCCGAGTGCCAACCGGTACATTGGCAGGTGGCTCAACGACCTGCAGGCCACCGTCTGCGGTCTCGCCCGCCAGGACCATACCGTTGCTTTCGACGCCCATCAGTTTGGCCGGTTTCAGGTTGGCCACCAGCAGCACCCGTTTGCCAACCAGGGCATCCGATTCGTACGCTTTTGCCAGGCCCGCCACCACAGTCCGGTCGGTACCCTCGCCTGCGTCAACGGACAGCTTCAGCAGTTTATTGGACTTGGGAATCGGCTCCGCCGCCTTGATTTCGGCCACCCGCAATTCGGTGCGGAAAAAGTCATCAATCGTTACCGCAGTTTCATCCACGTTGTCTTCCTTGTCACCTTGATCCCCGTCATCCGTGCCAGCGCCGGACAGTGATTTGATACGATCCAGCCGCTTTTGCTTTTCCTTGTCGTCGATCCGCGGGAACATTGGCGGCGGCGAACCAAGGGCCACGCCCGCCTGCATGAACCGGCCGATATCGTCTGCCAGGTCGGCAAAGGTCCACCCGTCCGGCAACCGGGCCTGGACCGCATCCAGTATCTGCGCGCTGGTATCCGGCATGAACGGGTCCAGCAGTACGCCAACCCAGGCAACTGTGCACAGCAATTCAGCCAGCACGGCCGCGACCTGATCATTTTTTCCGTTTTTGGCCAGCGCCCATGGTGCCTGCTCGTCAACGTACTTATTGGCCCGGCCAACCAGTTCCCAGATATCTGCCAGCGCCATGTGCGGCATCCGATCGTCCATAAACCCCCGAACCGCTGTCCGGGTTGCGCCGCAGTGGCTGGCCAGCCCGCCCTGTGCCGCCGCCGGGTCCGGCATCTGCCCGCCCAGGAATTTACCGGCCATCCCCAGGGTTCGGCTGACCAGGTTGCCCAGGTCATTAGCCAGGTCGGCATTAATCCGGTTCAGGACATTCTCGTGACTGAAATCGCCGTCCAGACCCAGCGGGACCTCGCGCATCATGAAATACCGAACCACGTCGATACCGTACTCGTCGATCAGGAAATGCGGATCGACAACATTGCGCAGGCTTTTGGACATCTTCTGACCCTCAACCGTCCACCATCCGTGGGCCACGATCGAATCAGGTAACGGCAGGTCAGCGCTCATCAGGAATGCCGGCCAGAACACGGCATGAAACCGCAGGATATCCTTGCCAATCAAATGTACCGATGCCGGCCAGTGGCGCTCGTAGAGGTCCGATCCAACCCCGCCCAGGACGCTGACATAATTCGATAACGCGTCCAGCCAGACATACATGACGTGGTCCTGTGCATCAGGTACGTCGATCCCCCAGGAAATAGTGGTCCGGCTGATGCTGAGATCCTGCAAGCCGCCAGCGACAAAGCTGCGGACTTCGTTCAGTCGTGATTCCGGCCGGACAAATGGATCATCGGGTCGATCATAGAGATCCAGCAAGCGATCCTGGAACGCCGACAAGCGAAAGAAATAACTGGGTTCCTCACGGTGTTCGATCTTGCCGTGTCCGTACGGGCAGACTTTGTCTTCGATTTCTTTCTCGGTGTAATAGGCTTCGCAACCAACGCAATACCAGCCGGAATAGCTGCCCAGGTAGATATCGCCGCGGTCGACCATTCTCTGCCACAGGTCACGGGCGACGGCCTTGTGCCGCTCTTCGGTCGTGCGAATGAAATCGTCGTTTGAGATGCCCAGGTCATTCCACAGCCCACGGAACCGTTCGACAACTTCGTCTGCCAGGGCCTGCGGGGTCATGCCCCGTTCAGCGGCAGCATTTTCGATCTTCTGGCCGTGTTCGTCGGTCCCGGTCACAAAATAAGTCGATCGCCCGGTCCGACGGTAATACCTGGCGAAAGCATCGGCAACCGTGGTCGTATATGCGTGCCCCAGATGGGGTACATCATTGACGTAATAAATCGGGGTCGTAATGTAAAACGAGTCGGGGGTTGTCAATGCCTGCAAGCCTTATCGGGAATTACTGGTTGGTAATCGTCAGCGACCGCGCGCCTGTTTGCGTATCTGACGAATATCACGTGCTGCGTTTTCGCATACAAACGCCGGATTCACATTGGCTTCCAGGTCAGAAATGGATGCCAAAAGAACGGCGCGCTCGTCCAGTTCAAAGTGGAGCGCACCAGAATGCTCATTATATTTGACCCCCTTGGGCGGGGCAACGGAACGCCCGGCCTGCCACGACACCAGCCCCAGAAAAAAGCCGATTACCCCGTCCCGTCCCTTCAATGACCTGGCAAACTTGTTGACCGCATCCGGATCATACCAGCGATCATCGACCAGTCTGTTCCAGGCATCAACGTTCGCCTGGAAACGCTTGTCCAGGATCAGGCTGGCCCGGTGGACCGTCCCGGCGGCAAGAACTTCGGGTTGCTGTGGCCCAAGCACCTGCTCCAGATGTACTGGCATCAGCGTCGAAAACGGCACCCTGTAGGCGCGACTGCGAATCGTGACCGGGACCGAACTGGCATTGTGGGCAATCCCGAACACCCACAGTCTGCTGGGCGGTTCTTCCAGCAGTCGCAACAAGCCGTTGGCCGCACTGGCCGTCAGGTCATCCATCGCGTCGATGACCCAGACGCGGTTCGGCGCTTGCATTGGCGGGTACCAGACATTGACCATGACCTGTCGAACGGCATCAACGCCAATGCTGCCGCCCGGTTTTTCCGGAGCCAACAAGACACCATCGGGATGTTCTGCCGGCGTCCGACAGCCCAGGCAATTCCCGCAGGGCCGTTGGTATCCCGAACGGCACAGCAGTGCACTCATCAATTGAGTTGCCATTGTCGCCTTGCCTGTACCCATGGGACCGTGGATCATCACGAAGCGACCGCCTTCCTGCCGATCCAGCAGCCCCTGGACACTGCGGATTGCGGTTTTCTGACCGACGACCGAGGCTGCCCAGGTCATCGCAACAATTGCCGGATCGATGCCAATGCCTGATCCACCACCTGTGCCGGCGGCTGGCCGGCATCAATAACAATTGTGCGCCCTGGTGCCTGGCGAGCGAGATCCAGAAACCCGTTCCGGATTCGCTGGTGAAACTCGATGGATTCGGACTCCAGCCGATCAGGGCCGTCCGGACGCTTCGCGATCCGCGACATCCCGGTTTCAGGATCGAGGTCCAACAGGACCGTCGCATCAATCGGAATCTGCTGTGCCAGTACGCAGGCTTCTGTAACCTTGGCCAGATCCAGGCCCCGTCCATACCCCTGATAGGCAATGGTCGAGTCCGTGAACCGGTCGCAGACAACCCACTTGCCTTGCAATAACGCCGGCCTGATAAACGTCGCCACGTGCTCGGCCCGATCGGCCAGGTACAGGAACAATTCTGTCAGCGGTGACACCGCGTCGCCGTGCAACAACATATTCCGTATCTTCTGGCCAACGGGCGTCCCGCCTGGCTGTCGCGTCGCGACGACGTCAATGCCGTCGGCTTCCAAACCCGCCACCAGCCCCTGGATCAAGGTCGATTTGCCCGCACCTTCGACGCCCTCGATCGTAATCAGCCGTCCTGTCACGGCGAGGCCACCCCGGACAGTCCGGCGACCTGCGTCGACAAGGTCGCCACAGATAACTGGGGATAGTAATACGCCAGGATATCGCGGTATTTCATGCCCCGTTCGGCCATTCGCTTGGCACCCCATTGGCTCATACCAACGCCGTGACCATAACCGCGGCCGTCGAATTGGAATGTACCATCGGCCAGGCGTGCATCAAACAACAAGCTGCGAACCTTGCGGGGCCCAACTGCCAGGCGAAAGTCATTGCCCGACACGATCCGGTCGCTGCCATCAGCGCCGATCCACCGGATCCGCGCAACACGACCACTGGGATCCTTTTGCAACAAAACCCGGCTGGCCGCAGGTAAATTGAGCCGCCGGGCGATCTCCTTGACCGTCACACTGGCGGTCCACGGATCGACCTGGTCCGAAAATGGATCCTTTTTGATCTGGTAGTACGGCAAATCAAATCCCCAGACATACTTGGGGTCTTCGCTGATGCCGCCGTTGTCCGCGTGGAAAAAGATCATCGCCACGTCATCCTCCCAGACCAGGACTTCGCCACTTGTCTCGGCGACAGCCCGAGCAATTGTACCGCCGTCCGCGAGCGGGCGAAACGCCTGGTCCATGACGTCTCCGCGCACGTCCCAGCCGCTGCCACTGCGCGGTTCCAGCAGCGTACGGACGACGTATGTCCGGCTGGCCACCGCCTGGGCCTTGAGTGCCTGGAAATGCCACGAACTGCTCATTTCTGTCCCGACAACCCCGGTCAGGTACTGGTCCAGCGGCAGCTCCAGGACGACATACGCCCCGGACCGGGCCAGACGCGCACGCCCCTGCCAGGCATTGACCGACATTTCGACCAGGTCCCCGTCCACGGATTCGACCACTTGCCACGACCCGCGATTGAGCTGCGCCAAAGTACCTTTCCAGCCAGGGCGAAACACTGCAGCGCCGTTTTGCCAGCCTCCTTTTGGCAAGGCGACCTGCCACTTCGTTGCCTCTGCCGGAACCCGCATGCGTACCGTCAGTCTGGGTAAGTGGACCGTAGCTGCCGATTTGGTGGTAGGGGGGCCCGGCACGGGAGCCGCGGCCGGTGGCGCCGAAAGTTCGTCGGGCGCAAACTCCGGGAGATCCGGGCGATCTTTGCCGACGATCTGTTTGTATAACGGGGCAGCCAGTTCGTGCCCGGGCTGCCGTTCCAGAATCGTTGTCAGCAGGCTCAGCGCTTCGGCCCGATTGCCGAATTCCAGCCACGACAGCGCCAACTGGTACCGCAGGATCTGCGCCTGGGACTCTCCAGGCGCCGTGGCTATTGCCTGCAGATATGCGGGCATTGCCGCACCCAGCCCATCCTCGTCTGCCCGCTCACGGGCTTCGCGAATCAGCGCGTTAAAGCGGTCAACATCACTGTCGGGTTTGGCGCGATTGCCCGGGTAACTGCAGCCGATACCAATTAAGGCAATCGCCGCCACAACAATTTGACGGTATCGAGGTTTCAATTTGGAGTCCGTGGTTGGATTGGCAACCTGTCCCGGACAGGCAAGTCAAATCGATGGATTGTCAGCCTCGCCCGGTCAGGCGACGCCACAGGTTGGCCAGGAAGCCGCCAGTTTGTTCGCTGGCGGCACCGCCTGCAGATGATTTCGAGCCCTTGCGCCCCTTCTTGCGGTCGGCAGCAGCACCCGGCTGATCCTTGGTATCGTCCAGGATCTGGTCGGCACGGTAGCGCTCCCTGGCCACCGCATCCATTGTCTTGAACTCGGCCGTCATCTGCTGGCCTGTCGCGCTGTCGACTGCGTGCACCTGCAATATGGACTCTTCGCTGACCTTGAACTGAATGTCGATCTGGACCTCGCCCTTGGGACGCGGCGGAAACTCAAGCTTCAAGTCACCAAGGTGTTCGTTGTTGTTGATCTGTCGGCTTTCGCCCTGGTAGACACGGATCGTGACGCTGGTCTGATCATCCCTGGTGGTTCGGAACTTCTGCGTCTTTTCGGCCGGCAATGACGTGTTCTTGTTGACGATCTTGCGAAACTCACCCTTGCCAACGCCAATGCCAATTGACACCGGCAATACGTCGACCAGCGTCACCGCCGCCGCACCTTGTTTGATCGCGTCCGCCAGGATCGCCGCCCCCAGAGCAACGACCTCATCGGGATGGACGTCCTTGCGGGGCCGTTTGCCAAAGTATTTGGTCACCAGCTCCAGGACGATGGGTGCCCGGGTCATTCCGCCGACAAAAATAATGTCGTCGATGTCTTCTTTTTTCAGTCCCGCTTCGCGCAACGTACGTTCGACGATTTTCAACGTCGCCATCACCAGTGGCTGCGATAGCTCCGTATATTGATCCCGCGTCAGGGTCGTCGAAAAATCCAGCGTTGTCCCGTCATCGGACATTGCCAGGAATGGCAGGTTGATCTCTGTCTCTTCAATCGAGGACAGGTCGATCTTTGCCCGCTCAGACGAATCCCGCAACCGTTGCAGGGCAACCTTGTTGCCACTCAAGTCGATGCCGTGTTCTTTTTTGACAATGTCGCAGAAATAGTGGACCAGTTTATTGTCAAAATCGATTCCGCCCAGGAACCCGTCACCGCCTGTTCCGACAACCTCGTAGACCTCTTCGTATAACTGCAGGACCGTGACGTCGAACGTACCACCGCCCAGGTCGTAGACAAGGATTCGCTGTCGGTCCCGTTTACCGAAACCGTACGACAATGCAGCTGCGGTTGGCTCGTTGATGACACGCAGGACTTCCAGGTCTGCTTTGGAGCCAGCACGGCGTACGGCTTCACGCTGACGCTGGGTAAAGTATGCGGGCACACTGATCACAGCCTGCTTGACCCGTTGTTCCAGGGACTCTTCGGCTGCATCCTTCAGCTGGCTGAGGATCATCGCACTGATGTCCTCCAGCCCGAATTGCTTGCCGCCGGCTTCGATGACCG
>JBFJWU010000174.1:0-7252 GCA_041623475.1 bacterium
CGGTAACTTTACAGCCAGCTACAACGCCAGCCCGGATATCGGAACCGTTTATGTGACGGCCTACCTGGGTAATATCAGCAATCAGCTGGCCATCCAGGTAACTGACACGACGCCGGTGACGGCGACGGTAACGGCAGCGGAGCTGAACCTGGATGCCGACGGTTCATCCTCTACCGGGATCAATGTAACGGCAGCCGATGCGACTGGTGACCCGGTCGCAGACGGAACCCAGGTGACATTGAAGGTGCTTCCCGCGAATGGGGGAACCCTGGACAATATTACGCTTCTGACTCAGGGTGGTTCGGTAAATACCAATTTCACGGCGGGTACCTATAGCGGATCCGTCACGATCACCGCCACGTTGGCCAATGGGGTTAACAACAAGGTCGAGTTGAACCTGAATGCGGTTACGCCGTTTAATGGCACGATTCTGCTGGAAGCGACGCCGGACAAGGTTCAAGCTGGTATCAACAACACGGTCCTGATCTCGGGTTCAGCATTCGAGGGCAGCGAGGCTTACAGCGGATCGACACCGGTTACATTGACAGTGACCAGCCCGACCTCCGGACCGCTTGGATTTATTGACGGCCAGGCGAATGTTTCTGGCGGATTCTTTAACGCCACATACAATGCGTCGCCGACGCCGCGGGTGGCTTACGTTAACGCCTATCTCGGCAATGTCGTTGCAGTACAGCGCATCGATGTCGTTGACGATTCCGCCGCCAATATCATCATTACCGCCAGCGAAACCAACCTGTTCGCCAATGGCACGGATTCGTCGACGTTAACAATTGGCGTTGAAGATGCTGCGGGTGACCCGGTACCGGACGGGACGGAAATCACCGTCAGCCTCAATCCCGTGACCGGAACCCTGGACCAGACCACTGTCCAGACGCTGGGTGGTATTGCATCCGTTGTCTACACATCCGGCAACAATACCGGAACACTGACGGTCTCGGCGACGACAAACGGCATCTTTGATACGGTCGACATCGTCCTGCAACCGCTCAGCGCGCTCTTTAATGGCACTTTGACGATCGGGGCATCACCGGCAGCGCTGCTGACGGGACTCAACAACACGTCAAATATCAGTGGTTTCGCCTTTGAAGGCTCGACGGTCTACTCTGGCTCGACGCCGGTTACGTTTACCGTTACAGAACCCACGGGTACGTTGCCACTGGGCGTGATGAGTTCCAGCGCAGCGGTAAATGATGACGGTGTTTACAGCGGTACGTACCGCGCATCCACTGTCACGGGGCAGTTCTACATCACGGCCTACCTGGGGGCTCGCAGCGCACAAACAATCGTGACGGTTACCGATACGACACCGGCCACGGTCGATATTGCTGCGTCCCAGTTGAATCTGGTTGCCAACGGATCAGATACCTCGAATATCAGCGTCGACGTGTTCGATGGTGTTGGCAATGCCGTGGCCGACGGTACACAGGTCAACCTGTCGATTATCCCTGCGGGTAAAGGCTCGCTGGCCCAGACGACGCTGTTGACGCAGAACGGATCGGTCAGCACGGTTTATACTGCCGGGTCCGTAACCGGTTCCGTGACGATCCAGGCATCTGTTAACGGAATTATCGACACGGTTAACATCAACCTGTCGTCACCGTCCATCTTTAACGGCAGTCTGTCAATGTCGCCGTCACCAAGTGAGACAGGCAGTGGCCTGAGCAATATCGTGACGCTGTCCGGTTTTGCAATCAATACAAACAACACGGCGTTTACGTCATCGGATCCGATCACCTTTACCCTGACGGGACCGGGATCTGTGCCACAGTCCAACTGGGGCATCATTGACGCGTCGGCCACCCTGGACAACCAGGGACAGTTCTCGGCGCAGTACCGCGCTGCAATCGAGCCTGGCTCGTACAGCATCAGCGCTTACCTGGGGACGGCGGTAACAACGGTCACGGTCACAGTCATCGATCGCTCACCATCGACAGTCATCCTGACCGCGACACCATCTGGCCTGGACGCGGATGGCGAAAGCACTTCAGAAATCCGGGCACAGGTTCAGGACCAGACCGGACAATTGGTCGCCAACGGCACCGAAGTTCAGTTCTCGATCACCACTGGTGGTGGGGCACTCAGTTCGTTGCTGGCGGACACGACCAATGGTGTCGCTACGGTTGATTACACCGCGGGCACGGCTGGCGGTACCGTCGTCATCCAGGCGATTGCCGGATCGGTGTCAGACACGACGATCATCAGTTTGACCGATATCTCACCAAAAACCATCCAGGTATCGGTGTCACCAACCTCAATCGAGCAGGGTGATTCCGGTACGGTTGTTGCGACGGTCAAAGATGGTAACAACAATATCGTTGAAGCGGGAACGCCAATCACGTTCTATGTAACACCGTTTACGACGGATGCAACGATTACCCCGTCTGCCGGTTCCACGGACGAGAACGGACGCGTCACGGTGTCGATCAATGCGGACACATTGACCGGGACACATACCGTGTACGCGGTCTATGACGATGGGGTTACCAATGTCAGCGGATCTGCGGTCTTCTCGATCGTGCAGCCGGAAATCGGATCGATCCAGTTCCAGTCGGCCGATCCAAGCGTCATTGGCGTCAAGGGCAGCAACAACGGTGGCAACTCGGCGTTGCCGGAACTCAGCAACATCTCGTTCCTGGTCTTGACCAGTTCCGGAAACAATGTACCGGACGGAACGACTGTGACATTCTCGCTGCAGGCACCTCCGGGAACGTCGTTGCTGACGCCGTCGGCACAAACCGTCGATGGCATCGCTTTGGCGAGAATCCGCAGCGGCACCATCGCCGGTGTCGCACAGGTTCGCGCCCAGGTCGTATTTGGAGGCAATACCTTTATTGCCCTCAGTGAAAGTGTCCCTGTACAGGCGGGCCCACCATCAAGTATCCACATGTCGATGTCGGTCAATACTGAAGACATTGTTGAAGAGGGGGCTGTCGGCCTGAATGGCCTGAGCCAGAATTTCACGGTATACCTGGCTGACCGTTTTTCCAACCCGGTCCCAGACGATACCCAGGTCTTCTTTTCTACCGAGGCAGGCTTGATTGAACCAGCGGCCTCTACAGCTGCCGGAATCGCATCTGTGAGATTGACAACGACTGACCCGCGACCGTTCAGTGTGACCCAGACGACAACGCGATATGTCGACTTTACGAACCAGTTTTTGTCCTCGACACCTGTTGCTAATCACGACAACTCAAGCATCAACGAATACTTCGAGAACCGACAGGTCAGCGTGATTGCGATGGTCTGGGGCGAGGAATCGTTTGATGACGTCAATGGCGATGGTATTCGCCAGACGACTGAGCAGTTCATTGATACCGGTGAACCGTTCCTGGATTACAACGGAGACGGGCAATACAGTTCGCAGGTTACGGATTATTCAGGCGCGTTCACGCAGCCGATTGCCGAACCGTTCTGGGATACGATTACGGCCGCGGGCCAGGCTGGCATCTATACAGCGTCGAATGGCGAGTTCGATACGTCTGCGTTGCTGTACGAGCAGCAAACAGTCTATTGGACCGAAACCAATATCTCGCAGGCGCGGTTCTTGCCCAGCCAGTACATCAGTGTCAATGGTGACAATAACTATGATCCTGGAACAGATATCTGGGTCATTGCCAGCCAGCCATTGACCAATCATACCCAGATTACGCACTGTACGGGCCTGGGCGTTACGGCAACGACCCCCGTAATCACTAACGGAACGTCGGCAACCCCGACAGTGTGGGGCCAGATCGGTACGTCGCTTGAAGTTGCGACCTGGGCTGGTGATTCTTCGGGAATGTGGCCATTTAACGGTGGTACCGTCGATGTCGATGCTCCAAGCGGCATCGAGCTGATCTTCGGGAACCTGGACCTGGGAAGTGGAACCGTTTTGCCGTCCGGCTTGTTTAACACTGTGGCCCTGTCGCATGACAATGCCGGCCAGAGTGCATCGGAACTGTTCAAGGTCACGTGGGCCAGTGAGGAAGACACCGATCGAGCATATACGTTGTACACAACCAGATTCTGTATCCTGGAGCCGTAGTCGCCTCAGGACAGAGAAAAAAAAGGCCCCGGTCAGGTTGACCGGGGCTTTTTTGTTTGCATCGTATTAAACTGGCAGCCGATCAGTCTGTGGCAACGGCTTCCAGTCGTTGGGGCGACAGTTGGTCAGCCACAGTGCGAATGACATCGCGGGCGACATCGATCTTGCTGATCAGGGGGATATCGCGGCGATTGCCGGCTGAATCAAGGATCGTGACCTGGTTCCGGTCGTCGGCGAATCCACCGTGCTCGCCACCAACCTGGTTGGCAACGATCAGGTTCAGTCGCTTTTTCTCCAGTTTGCTGACGGCATGGTCGATGACATTGTCGGTCTCTGCGGCAAACCCGACCAGAAAGGTATCGGGATACTGTTGCCCGATCATGGCCAGGATGTCATCGGTCCGGGACAGGGCGATTGATTCAAGCGGTATATCTTTCTTTAACTTGGTATTTGACGTTTCTGCTGGCGTATAGTCGGCGACGGCAGCGGCCGCGATAAAGACATCGACCTTGTTCCCGTCAAAAATAGCCTGCACCGTGTCATGCATCTGTTTCGCGTTGGTGACTCGTGTGACGTTAACATTCCCGGGATCGGGCAGTGAGACCGGTCCTGACACCAGTGACACCGTCGCACCGGCTGCAGCAGCCGCCTCGGCCAGGGCATAACCCATTTTGCCGGTGGATGGATTGCTGATGTAACGGACAGGATCAATGTGTTCGCGGGTTGGTCCTGCGGTAATAACCACGTGACGACCCGACAATGGTCCGGACAACATCATTTGAGATACATGACGCACGATCTCAGCCGGATCGGGCAAGCGACCCGGACCGGTCCAACCACAGGCGAGATCACCAGAATCCGGATCGACGACCGCAAACCCATCGTTACGCAACGTTGCCACGTTACGCCGGGTTGCCGCGGACTGCCACATATTGACGTTCATTGCCGGGAAAATGACCCTGGGCGCAGTCGTCGCCAGGAAATTCAGACTTAACGGCTCATCCGCGCTGCCACTGGCCAGCCGGTAGAGGGTCTGGGCTGTTGCCGGGGCGACCACCATCACATCGGCCCAGTCAGCATATTCGATATGGTCGATTCCACCGTCCGTCGTCTGGAACACGCGGCTCATGACGTGGCCGTGGCACAGTGTTCGCAAGACCGTTTCCGTTACAAACTCCAGTGCCGAGGGTGTTACGACGACGCGAACCTCATCACCCTGCTTTTGAAACAGACGAATAATTTCGGGCGATTTATAGGCGGCAATTCCGCCGGAAATACCTAGCAATACACGCATTTTTTCAATATACCAGTTCGGGAAACTGCGAATAGCCGGGTACCGATGGAGCCACGGAACAGGTATCATACGGTACTGTAAATCTCATGATGATCCAAACCCCAAAACTGGCTGCGATTATTGTCGGGACAGTAGTCGCCACGGTAGCCTGCGGGCCGCGACAGGCCCCCCCGGTCCCGTCCGAGCTTTTGGAAGGGTTCGGGGTTTACGAGCAGGAACTGCGCGCTGCCGTGGCCAGTGACGAGCCCCAGCGCGTCCAGGCACGGGTTGATCAATGGACGGCAGAAAACCCGCCGCTACCGCACGAGGGGGACCTGTACGGGTACCTGTTGTCCGAGGTCACCGGTACCGTCCCTGGACCCGGCTGGGGCGTCGTTGCATCGGCTTTTTCAGACCGATTCCCTGGACATCCTGCCGTCTGGCGGGCGATCCAGTTGCTGTTATTGAATGCGCTGGCAGACGGGGATGTCCAGGCTGCGGTTGCGTTGTGGGAACGATTTACGAACGCGCCGGGCGAAGTGAGGGTCGTCAATGCAAGGCGAATATCGGAAAAACTGTGGCAATCCGGTCAGTTCGCGTCGTCCCTCGGCTGGGCGGCGCACGCATCTCCGGCACAAGGTGGGGGACGGTATTGGGAATTGTTGTTTGGCCGGGCCTGGGAGTGCTGTAGCGGTAAGCAGGTTGATGACGGTCCGTTATCGCGATTGCTGGAAATCAAGGATGCGCTGCGTCAGGGCGACGGCGGCAAACTGGCCGGATTGGGTGCCTGGGGACGCAAGTTCAGTGCAGAGCGTGGTGTGGGGGCCGGTTGGCCGCAATTTTTTGACTGGTTGGCCGAGTTTGATACAGAGCGGGAAGGGCGTGCTGACACGATCTTTCTGCCATTGCCATTGTCCGGACGAGGAGAACAGTTAGGACGCCGGGTCCTCAGCGGTGTTGCTGGATGTCTGGATCCCGGAGAGGATGTCAGGGTTCTGGATACTCGAGGCCGCGCCCTGGTTGCGTCGGCCGAACTGGCGGTACTTGACGACGCCCAGTGGCTGTTGGGGCCCCTGCGAACGTCTGAATTATCGCTGTCGTCCTGGCAGATGTTACGGCGCGGGTTGCTGGCCGTAACCCCCAATCCGAATCCGGTAGATTCATTACCGGTTACGTCTGTGATCTGGAGCGTTGGCTTGATGCCGGAGGACCACGCCAGGGCCGTTGCCGCCACGATTGCTGCGCAGGGATGGCGTTCGGTTGCTGTCCTGGCACCCGACGATGATTATGGCGAACGTTTCCTTGACGTATTCTGGGGCCAGGTTATCGCCGGCGGGGGCTGGTTTACGGGTATCGAGCGTTTCGTCGCGGACGGGACCGATTTTGGTCCGCCAATCAAGGGGTTGGTGGGGCTTGATCGGTTTTCGGCCGAAGAAGAGCGCGATATGAAGGCAAACGGCGAGCAATTAACGCCGATCCTTGACTTTGATGTCCTGGTTGTCATCGGTGGGTCTGGCCAGTTGGCCTTGATTCCTGCGCAGCTGGCTTATTATGACGTGATTGGTGTCCGAATCCTCGGTGATCCGGGCTGGCACTCGGACAAGATTGGCGAAATAGCCGGAAAATATGTCGATGGGGTGATGTTTGTAGACCTGGCAGCACCGGCTGACAGGCCGGAAATGGCCCGGGCGTTTGAGCAATGCATGACGACGACAGTTGCGGCGCCGGGCCCATTGGACGCCGTTGTCTTTGAAGGGCTGCAACTGATCAGGCACCTTCGGAAACAACGCAATCCGTCCGTTCCCTGGCCGCCGTTTGCTGGTATTTCAGGTCCGGTGCACCCGCTGGAAGACCGGTCGGTGAAGCGAACACTGACAGTCTGGCAATGGTTCAAGGGCACGTTCCAGCCGTGGGACGGTGTTGATCCCCTGGAC